>JAKAXN010000603.1 GCA_021816565.1 Actinomycetes bacterium | reverse complement strand
CGGCCGCTGCGCCAGGTCACCGGCCACTCGGAGTTCAACGAGGTGTTCTTCAACGACGTGTTCATCCCCGACGACGACGTGGTGGGCCCGGTGGACGGCGGCTGGACCGTCGCACGCGCCACTCTCGGCAACGAGAGTGTCAGCATCGGCGGCGGCGCGGGCGGCATGGCCGTTCCGGTGGAGATGTTCTTCGGCCCGCTGGACGCCCACCCCGAGCGGCTGCCCGGCGGCGTCGGCCGGGTGGGCCGGCACGTGTCGCGATATGAGGCCATCGGCATCCTCAACATGCGCAGCGCCCACCGGGCGGTGGCCGGCGGCGCGCCCGGGCCCGAAGGCAACATGACCAAGCTGCTCCTGTCGGAGCTGGGCCACGAGGCGGCGGCCATCCTGGCCGCCCTGGCCGGCCCGGACGGGGCCTACCTGGACGGGGCCGGGGCGCTGTCGGGGCTCACGGTGCTGTCCAACCGGGGGCTGTCCATCGCCGGTGGCACCTCCGAGATCAAGCGCAACCAGATCGGCGAGCGCATCCTGGGGTTGCCGCGCGACCCGCTGATCAACAAGTAGCCGCGTGCCGGCCCGGGCGCCCACCGACTCCGGGGGCGGGCGCCCGGCCGGCGGTCGGCCGGGTCAGGCCGGGTCGGTCAGGTCCAGGTCCAGGTGGGCGGGCGCTTCTCGTTGAACGCGGCCAGGGCCTCGTCGGAGTCGTTGTAGGCCCGCAGCCGGCTGGTGTAGTCGTTCTCCGTGCGATAGCGGTCCATCATCTCCTCCCCCTCGATGCGCAGGATGGACTCCTTGGCCAGGCGCAGGCCGATGGGACTCTTCCTGGCCATCTCGGCGGCCAGCTCGCAGGCCCGCTCCTCGGCGGTGCCGGCCGGGACCACCTCCTCGATGCCGCCCAGGCGGTACAGCTCCCCGGCCGGCATCAGCTCGCCGAGGAACAGCATGCGCCGGGCCTTCGACGGACCCAGCAGGCGCAGGGCCTTGCTGGCCCCGCCCAGCAGCCCCACATTGATCTCGGTCAGGCCGAAGCGGGCCCTGTCGCCGGCGATGACCAGGTCGCACACCCCGATGAGCCCGAACCCGGCGCCGATGGCCACCGCCTCGACCGCACCGATGACCGGCACCAGGCAACCCCGGATGGCGCTCTGGGCCTGGCGCCACTCCCAGTTGGGGTCGAGCAGCGCGTGCAGGTCGGTGGCGCCGCCGTCGTCACCGCCGCTGACCTCCCTCAGGTCGATGCCACCGCAGAAGGCCTTCTCCCCCCGGGCCGCGAACACCACCGCCGACACGTGCCGCTCCTGGGAGAGGGCGTCGAAGCAGCGGCGCAGCTCGCGCATCATCACCTTGTTGACCGCGTTGACCGGCGGCCGGTTGAGCCTGACCACGGCGTAGCCGTCCCGGTACTCGACCTCTAGCGTTTCCATCGTCTCCATGGCGGCGCCGATGGTAGTGGCGGGGACGGCCGCGACGGCCGGCCGCCGTTCCGTTGACCGGCCCGGCGCGGGCCGGAGGGACGGCGGCTAAGAGGGGCGGGCCGGGAGGGTGGAGGTGTGGCGGGTGCCGGGTGGGTCCACCGCCCATTCGGCGGAGCGGCCCCACGACTCGGCGAAGACCACGTCGGACATGGGCCGGCGCCGCACCGGGCCGTGGCCGCCGCGGGGCCGGCCCAGGGTGATGGTGGCGGCCATGAAGGCGTCGTCGGGGACGGCGAGCAGGTCCCGCAACTCGGCCTCCACGCCGAAGTGCCAGCCGGTGAGCACCCCGCCGTAGCCGAGGGCCCGGGCGGCCAGCAGCAGGTTCTGGCAGGCCGGGTACACCGATGCCCCCTCGAACGACGCCGGCGGCCGGTAGCGCAGCAGGCAGGGCAGGATCAGGGCCGGCACCGCCTCGAAGCCGGCCACGTAGGCCTCCATGCTGGCGGCCATCCGGGCCTTGGGCGAGTCGGGTCGGGTACCCGAGCCCCGGTCGTAGCCGTCGCCCACCCGCTTGGCCGCCCAGGCCCGCCGGGCCGATTCGCCGATCAACTGCTTGGCCCGGGCCGCCTTCGGCCCGTCGGTGAGGACCAGGAACCGGAAGGGCTGGCGGTTGGACCCGCTGGGGGCCCGGGTGGCGGCGAAGAGCACCGCCCTCAGCACCTCGGGCGGGACCGGGTCGTCGGTGTAGGAGCGCACGGCCCGGGTGGTGGTGATGCCCTCCAGCAGGCCGACCGAGTCGGCGGGGAGGGCCGTTTCGGCCAGGTTCACGGCCCCCGAGGCTACGCCGGGGGCCGGGGACGCGGCGCGACCGGCGGGCCCGGGCGTCTCAGGCGCCGATGGCCACCGGTTCCTCGGAGGTGCTGGCGGCCCGGCCGGAGAAATCCATCGCCTCGGTCACGTCGCTGTAGCGGGCGGTGAAGAAGTCGAGCAGGTAGTTCTGCCGGATCCGCCACGGCGCCCGGGCGCCCTGCTTGGGCAGCAGGTCCACGGACCGCTGCACGTAGCCGGACTTGAGATCGAGCAGCGGGCGGCCATCCTCGTCCTCGCGGTGGTTGGGGACGGCGGAGCGGTATCCGTGGCTGTCCATGTGGTTGAGCAGGCGGCACACGTACCGGGAGGTGAGGTCGGCCCGCAGGGTCCACGACGCGTTGGTGTAGCCGACGCACAGGGCGAAGTTCGGCACCCCGCTCAGCATGCAGCCCCGGTAGACGTAGCGCTCCCCGGGCGTCACCGGCCGGCCGTCCACCTCCATGT
>JAKAXN010000602.1 GCA_021816565.1 Actinomycetes bacterium | reverse complement strand
GTGGACATCTACCGCACCGCCGCCGACGGGTCGTTGCACCTGTCGGTGGCGCTGTGCGCCAGGCTGCCCGGCGCCCAGCCCCAGCGGGCCGCGGCCTGAGCCCTACGGTCGGGCCGCGGGCGGCAGGAGCCGGTCGCTGAAGAAGTCCAGCACCTGCACCAGGGCGTCGTGGGTAGGGGTGCCTTCCCGGTCCTGCAGGTGCTCGGTCAGCACCGAATGGGCGGTCCGGGGATGGCCGTAGGGGTTGCCGGGCGACGAGTCCAGCTCCACCGCGACGAACCGGTCGCCCAGCTTCTCCCGCAGGGTGGCGAAACGCTCGGCCGGGACGGCCCGGTCCCCGGTGAAGCGCAGCCCGATGACGCACAGGTCCTCATCGCGGGCCCGCTCCTGCACCCGGGCCCAGTCGGCCGGGGAGAGCTGGATGTCGGCCCGGCGCTTCTTGCCGACGCCGAAGGGTAGTGACGGCTGGCTGAGGACCGGGGCCAGGACGGCGTCGTCGACGGCCATGGCCAGCCCGAAGCCGCCGGTGTAGCACATGCCGACCACCCCGACCCCCGGGCCCCCGCAGCGGGCGTGCTCGGCCCGGGCCAGGGCCCGCAGCCAGGCGACCACCGGCGACGGCCGGCCCAGCGCCAGCCCCGAGAACTCCCGGGAGACGCACAGCCGGGCGATGGTGTCGAGGGCGTAGGGCAGCGACGGTTCCCGGCCCGGGGTGCCGAACAGGTGCGGCAGCACCACCGTCAGGCCCCGCTCGGCGACCCGGCGGGCGAAGCCGGCCACCTTCGGGGTGATGCCCGGGACCTCGGATATGACGATGACCGCCGGGCCCGAGCCCGTGCGGTACGTGTCATGGACGGTGTCGCCGTCGCGGAACTCTTCCCGGCTGAAGCCGGCCAGGGCGTCGGTGGCCATCACCAGACCTTAGAGGTAGGGGCGCGGAGGAGGCCGCCCCGGGGGGCGGCCTCCTTCCCTTTTTCCCCCGGACCGGGCAGCTCAGCCGGTCAGTTCTTGAACTGGTCCTCCTCGGTGGAGCCGTGCAGAGCCAGGGTGGAGGCCAGGCCGCCGGTGAGGGTGGTCATGACATCGTCGAAGTAGCCGGCGCCGACCTCCCGCTGATGGCGGGTGGCGGTGTAGCCCTCACCCTCGATGGAGAACTCCTTCTGCTGCAGCTCCACATAGGCGCTCATGCCCCGCTCGGCGTAGCCGCGGGCCAGGGAGAAGGTGGACTCGTTGAGGGCGTGCCAGCCGGCCAGGGTGACGAACTGGAAGGCGTAGCCCATGGCGCCGAGCTCCTTCTGGAACCGGGCGATGGTCTCGTCGTCCAGCTTGGCCCTCCAGTTGAACGACGGCGAGCAGTTGTAGGCCAGCATCTTGTCCGGGTACTCGGCCTTGATGCGCTCGGCGAAGGTGCGGGCCTCGTCCAGGTCGGGGGTGGAGGTCTCGCACCAGATCAGGTCGGCGTAGGGGGCGTAGGCCAGGCCGCGGGCCACGGCGATGTCCATGCCGGGCCGGACGTAGTAGAAGCCCTCGGGGCTGCGCTCGCCGGTGCAGAACTCCTGGTCCCGGGGGTCGACGTCGCTGGTCAGCAGGTTGGCGCCGAGGGAGTCGGTGCGGGCCACGACGAGGGTGGGCACGCCGCACACGTCGGCGGCCAGCCGGGCCGACTGCAGGGTGCGGATGTGCTGCTGGGTCGGGATGAGCACCTTGCCGCCCATGTGGCCGCACTTCTTCTCGGAGGACAGCTGGTCCTCCCAGTGCACGCCGGCGGCGCCGGCCTCGATCATCTGCTTCATCAGCTCGAACACGTTGAGTGCCCCGCCGAAGCCGGCCTCGGCGTCGGCCACGATGGGCGCCATCCAGTGCCGGTGCGAGTCGGTCTTGCCGGCCTTGGCCGCCTCCGACCACTCGATCTGGTCGGCCCGGCGCAGGGCGTTGTTGATCCGCCGGACCACGGCCGGAACGCTGTTGGCGGCGTAGAGGCTCTGGTCGGGGTAGACCTGCTCGGACAGGTTGGCGTCGGCGGCGACCTGCCAGCCCGACAGGTAGATGGCCTTGAGCCCGGCCTTCACCATCTCCACCGCCTGGCCGCCGGTGAGGGCGCCCAGGGCGTGGATGTAGTCCTCCGACTTGAGCAGCGACCACAGGCGCTCGGCACCCTGGCGGGCCAGGCTGTACTCCATCGGCACCGAGCCGCGGAGGCGGACCACGTCAGCCGCGCTGTAGGTGCGCTCGACGCCGGCCCAGCGCTTGTCGGTGGCCCACTGGCGCTCGATCTCGGCGACGGCGGTCTCGAAGGGGGTCGTCATGGGAGGGGAAGGTTCCTTTCGGTTCTTGGGATTCGTTGGTGAAGCGGGTCGGGGGTTACGGCCCCGGGTCAGGGCAGCAGCTCGTAGGCCGGCAGGGTGAGGAAGGTCGGGAAGTCCTCGGCCAGCGACACCTGCTCGAAGACCTGTCGGGCCTTGGCCAGGGTGTCGGCGTCGAAGGCGCCCTCTTCGGCCAGCTCCTTCTGGGTCGCGTCCATGAGGGAGCGCACCAGGTCGGCGGTGATGCAGGTGTGCTCACCGTCTTCGTTGATGCAGATGTTGTGATGCACCCACTGCCACACCTGGGCCCGGCTGATCTCGGCGGTGGCGGCGTCCTCCATCAGGTCGTGGATGGCAGCCGCCCCGGTGCCCGACAGCCACGAGGCCAGGTAGCGCATCCCCACGTCGATGTTGGTGCGCACCATGGCCA
>JAKAXN010000601.1 GCA_021816565.1 Actinomycetes bacterium | reverse complement strand
CGATCTCTCGGCGGCCAGCTGGCGCTGCGAGCGGCCCTCGAAGTAGAGGCGCACGACCATCAGCCTCTCGGTGGGGCTGAGGCGGGGCAGGGCGGCGCGCACCAGGCTGCGGTCGAGAGACCCGTCGGAATCGTCCTCCACCGCCGGCACCCCGGCGCCGGGGTCGTCGTCGGGCCGGCCCGGGCGGTCGAGCGAGGCCGGCCAGCATGTGTCGGCCACCTCCATGGCGGCCAGCACCTCCTCCTCGGACACCCCCAGATGAGCGGCGATGTCGCCGACGGTCGGCGACGCCCCCAGCGTCTGGCTCAGCTCGTCGCGGGCGGCCTGGACGGCCAGGTGCCGCTCCTGCAGCGAGCGGGGCACCTTGATCACCCACATGCGGTCCCGGAAGTGCCGCTTGATCTCCCCCACGACGGAGGTGGCGGCGAAAGGCCCGAACGGGCCCCGGTCCGGACGGTAGCGGCCGGCCGCGTTGATGAGGGCCAGCACCGCGACCTGCTCGAGGTCCTCCGGCCGCTCCCCCCGGTGCTGGAACCGCCGGGCCAGGGACCGGGCCAGGTTGAGGTGGTCCTCCACCAGCCGGGCCTGCTCCTCGTGGCGGGCCAGCGACAGGACCGCCGGCGGGGGCAGGGCCGGGTCGCCACCGGGTCCGGTCCCGGGGATGTCCGGGCCCAGCTTGCGGTACAGCCGCCCGCTCCCGTCGAGGGCCTCGAAGGCCCCGGCCGGGGCGGGTCCGACGGTGGGCGGCTCCGGGAGGAGCAGCAGGCCGCCGGGGCGGAGCCGGCCCAGGTCCGCCCCGGCGCCGGCCAAGATCAGGTCCACGGCCGCCGGCGGGTGGCCGAGCAGCACGCTCTCGAGCAGCTCCCCGGTGGGCCGCCACCGGCTGTGGCGGCCGCCGTCGGGCACCAGCCACGGGTTCTCCGGAAGCCCCCGTACGTCGGCCAGCCCCCACGTGATGGGCCGGCGCGGCGGGGGCGGGCCGGAGTGGAACACCCGGGCCCTCCCGGCGGCGGAGCGGCAGTGCAGCAGGGCCAGGGCCACGGCCAGGGCGTCGTCGACCGACCCCAGGTTCCACGCCGCCAGACCTTGCGCGCCGCGCCCAACCATCAGGGCGGGCAGCAGCACCGCCTCCAGGAACGGCCACTGCCTGAGCAGGGCGCTCAACGGGCCGGGCGGGGGTCAGCCAACGGCTCTGGTGATGCGGAACTCCACGGGCTGGCCCTCCTGCGGGCCGGGAGCGTCGAGGGCCTTGTCGTCGAGCAGGGGGGCCACCCGGTCCTGGATGAACACCTGGGCGCCGTCCTCGGAGACCACCTGGTCGCCCGGTTCGGAACCGGTGACCAGGCTGACCGACAGTGACACCGCGCCGTCCCCGTCGGGGGATGGGGCGGATGCGATGCGGAGCCCGCCAGCGTTGTGCTCCGAGGTGAGCCGCCGGATGGCCCGGGCGGCGTCGGCGGTGACGGTGAGCATTTATCGTCCTCCTCACTCGAGCCGAGGAGACCAGCCTCCGGAGAGGGGGTGTCGGATCGGTGGAGGCGAGTTGACGATCAGGTGACAGACCGACTCGGGCCAGCGGGCCGACTCGGGCCAGCGGGCCGACTCGGGTCAGCGGGCCGACTCGGGTCAGCGGGCCGACTCAGGACAGCGAGCGGGCCCGGTCGCTGAGCTGCTGGCCCCCGATCATGTTGATGACCAGGTCGGTGGTGCCGGGGGTGGCTCCCGAGGGGGCCCGCCAGCTGTGGGTCCCGCCGGGGTACCAGACGTAGGTGAGCCGGGTCCCGGCGGCGCAGGCCCAGCGGTGGATCTCGGCCACCCCGGCGTAGGTGACCGTGGGGTCCCCGGTGCAGCCGTCGAGGGCCTTCTCCCGGGCCACGGTGGCGTCCACGGTGGGCTCGGGGGAGCCGTCCACCCATTTCGGGGGCTCCTCCGCGTCCACGCTGAGCAGCGGGTCGTCCTGCTGGGCCACGATCATGATGTCCAGCGGGTGCAGGGCCGGACAGCCGTCGACCGGTACGGCCTCGGCGGCCACGAAGCCGCTGAAGGTGCCGGGGAGGTCGCAGGCCAGCCGGTAGGCCATGCGGCCACCGTTGCTGAAGCCCACGGCGTAGACCCGGGCCGGGTCGGCGGCCGGGTCGGCGGCCAGCACCTGGGCCAGGGTGGCCCGGATGAACGACACGTCGTCGATGCCGGCCCGGAACGCCGCCCCGCAGCAACCGCCGGCGTTCCAGGACCGGTGCCAGCCCTCGGGGGCCACGATGACCGCCGGCCCGGTGCGGGCGTCGAGGCCGGTCATGTCGAGGATGCCGGCGGCGTCCATGGCCACGCCGTGCATCAAAACCAGGACCGGAACCCGGCCGGTGAGGGTCCGGGGGGCCACCGTGAGGTAGGTGCGCTCGAGCCCGTCCACGGCGATGGTGTGGGCGGCGGCGGCCCAGCCGGCCGGGACCGGGTCGAGGCCGTCGAGGGCGGTCGGGGCGTCGACGGCCGCCGATGCCACCGGGGCGGCCGAGGTGGAGGAGGTGGGGACGCTCGGCGCGACGGCGGCCACGGTGGGCGGCGGGGTGACCGGGCCGGGAGCCGTGGTGGCGGCGGTCCCGACGTCGGTGGGCTCCCCGCCGGGCGCCGGGACGGTCGGGGCGGGGGACGCCGGGACCGTCACAGGAGGAGACGGTCGGGTCGCCGCGGCCGAGGCCACCACTGCCCGGGCCGGGGCCGCGACCCGGGAGGCCG
>JAKAXN010000600.1 GCA_021816565.1 Actinomycetes bacterium | reverse complement strand
TCACGTTGACCTGGATCCCCGCGCTGCTGAGCCGGCCGGCGACGCCGGTCAGGTCCTCGCCGCCGGTGGTGGTGACGGGCACCTTGACATAGACGTTGGGTCCCCAGCCGGAGATGACCCGGGCCTGACGGGCCACCTCGTCGGGGTCGTCGGCGCACACCCCGAAAGACACCGGGCGGCCGGCGACCTTGTCGATCACCGCCCGGGCGAAGCCCTCGAAGTCCCGCAGCCCGGCGCTGCGCATCAGGGTCGGGTTGGTGGTGAAGCCGGCGATGACCGGGTCGGCGGCCAACTCCACGATCGAGTCGAGGTCGGCGCCGTCGGCGAAGATCCGGGTGGTGCGGATGCCGTCGAGCGTGGGGCCGTCGAGCACCGGGCCGATCCTAGCCATCAGGGCTTTTCCGCAGCCCGGCCGAGGACCTGCTCCCAGTGGCCGGAGGCCACCGCCAGATCCGGGTGCGACACCAGGGCGTGCCACACCACCGCCTGGAACGACTCCACCAGCGGGGTGCGCAGCCGGTCGGGGGCGTCGATGACCACGGCCAGGTCGGCCGCCTCGGCCAGGGTGCCGCCCGGGGTCCCCACCACCCCGTAGACGGCGGCGCCGGCGGCCCGGGCCATCTCGATGGCCTCCACCAGGTTGACCGACACCCGGTGCCGGCGGGAGCCGCCCCCGACGGAGAACACGAACAGCGCGTCGGCCGGGCCCAGGCGCGACACCGACAGCCACCCTGACAGGCTGGCGTCCCACCCGTCGTCGTTGGTGCGGGCGGTGAGCTCCGACACGTTGTCGGTCGGGGAGTAACTCTCGATCCGGCACAGCTTGCGGAAGTCGTTGACGGCGTGGGAGGCATGGCCGGCCCCGCCGCCGACGCCGAGCACGAACAGCCGGCCCCCGCGGTCGCGCAGGGCGGCCAGGCGGCCGGCCAGGTCGTCGATGGCGGCCAGGTCGACCCGGGCGGCCAGGGCGGCTACCTCGGAGAAGTATTCGGACAGGTGGGCCGTACCGGGCACGGGGTGGATTCTTACGGCTCCGGTGCCTGGTTGGGTAGCCGGGCGAAGCGGTACTTGAAGCAGGCCCGCACCCAGGTCAACGGGTCGCGCAGCATCCGCACCTTCTTGCCCTCGGCGAAGGACCGGGACCGGTAGGTCACCGGGATCTCCAGCGGCTGGTGGCCGCGGCGGATGAGCTTGGCGGTCAGCTCCCAGTCGAAGTCGAAGCGGTCGCATTCCAGGTGCAGCCCCTCGACGGCGTCCCGGCGGAACACCTTGTACATGGTGAACGGGTCGTGGAGCCGCTGGCCGTAGACCACGTTGAACAGGGCCAGGAACACCACGTGGCCGGCGTTGAGCACGTGGCCGGCCCGGAACCCCGGCTGCGCCCGGCGCAGGCCCCGGCTCCCGGCCGGGGCGGTGCGCCGGCCCAGGACGAAGGTGGCCCGCCCGGCCACCAGCGGCTCCACCAACCGGTCGTAGTCGGCCACGTCGTACTCGAGGTCGGCGTCCTGGATGAGCACGATGTCACCGCGCGCCGCGGCCAGGCCCCGGCGCACGGCGTGGCCCTTGCCCCGGGGGGCGTCCTCCAGGATGACCGTGACCCGGGGGTGGTCGGCCCACTCCAGCACCTGGGCCCGGGTGCCGTCGGTGGAGGCGCTCTCCACCACCACCACGTCGATGGCCACCCCGGGGATCTCCCGGGCCAGCACCTGGGCCATGACCTCGCCGAAGGTGGCCGCCTCGTTGTACACCGCCATCACCACGGTGAGCGTGGCGGGGGCCGGCTCGGGCGGGGCGGGGGTCACCGCCGGCGGCGCCGGGCCGGGCCGAAGGCGGCGGCCAGGCCCACGACGGCCACGCCGGCCAGGGCGGCGGCCACCCCGATCCCGGCGTGGGGCGGGGCGAAGGAGAAGTCCACCTGGTTGAGCCCCCGGTGCAGCGGCACCGACTGGAACACCGTCCGCCAGGTGGAGACGGGGACGGCCACGCCGTTGTCGGTGGCGGCCCATCCGGGCATCTGCTGCTCGCGCCGGACGAGGGTGCCCGGCCCCTGGCAGAAGGCGGTCTCGGGGTCGGTGCCGGTCAGCTGGCAGGCCCCGGTCACGCTGTAGAGCGGGGCCGCGCCGGGCAGCGCCCGGATGGTGACCTGGGGGTCCCGGTACACCACCGGCAGGTGCAGGCCGGCCGGGACGTCCATGAAGCTGTAGGTGAGCAGGTACTTCACCCCGGCGGCCCGGTAGCCGTCGATGTGGGCGGCGAACTCCTCCAGGGGGGTGGGGCCCGACGCCCGCAACCGGGCGGTGCCGGTGAAGGTGAGGGGGCTGACGTTGCCGTCCAGCCGGGAGGTGACGAAGCCGGCGAAGGTCTTCGGGACGGGGTTGTCGCTGACGCCCAGGGAGGCGATCCGCCAGTAGGAGCCGTAGTCGGGGGCGATGGGACCGAGGGTGTAGAAGCGCCCGTCGCCCAGGTGGGCCTGCAGGAAGCGCACCGGCCCGGTGTCGAGGGCGACGTGGCGGGGGGCCGCCATCTGCGGCACGACGAACAGCCCGACGGCCTCTGTCACCACCACCGCGGCGAGCAGCCCGGCCGAGCCCCGGCTCACCCCGAGAGCCACCGCGGCCAGCACGGCCAGGGCGGCGGCCACCGACAGGGCGCTCCACAGTGCCGGGTGGGCGATGTAGCGGGACCGGCTGAGGGCGGCCACCGCGGGGGCGCCCAGCGCGCCGAGCACCACCAGCCCGCCCA
>JAKAXN010000599.1 GCA_021816565.1 Actinomycetes bacterium | reverse complement strand
CCCGGCCCCCTCTCGCCTCACTCCTGATCGGCGAGTGACACGTCGGACGGGTGCGTCGCCAGCGGCGTGACCTCGATCTTCATGTACGGGAACAGCGGCAGGTTCGACAGGATGTCGTGGAGCTCCCCGTTGTCGGCCACGTCGAAGATGCTCAGATTGGAGTACAGACCAACCAACCGCCAGATGTGCGGCCACTTGCCGGAGCGCTGCAGTTGGTGGCTGTAGGCCTTCTCCCGGGCGAGCGTCTCGGCACGCTCGCCCGGGTCCATGTCGTGGGGGATCTCGACGTCCATCCTGACCGCGAACAGCATGGTTCCGGGCCGGCTGTCTCAGGCCGGGTCGAGAACGAAGTCGTAGCCGACCTCCTTCCCCCGGCCGTCGGCCGCCGGCTGCGGGTCGATGATGAGCTCCGGCTTCACCGCCGAGGCGATGTCGGAGTCGACGTACTCCCCTCCCCGGAAGTACAGCTGGGTGGTCAGTGGCTGATGGCCGGGGGAGGAGATCCGCAGGTGGAGGTGCGCCGGCCGCCAGGCGTGCCACCCGGCCGCCTCGATCAGCTTGCCGGTGGCCCCGTCGTGGGGGATCTGGTACGGGGACGGCTCTATGGTGCGGATCCTGAAGCGACCTTCCTCATCGGCGGTGAATGTGGCGCGCAGGTTCCATTCCGGGATGGCAGGAGCGAACTGGGAGTAGAAGCCGGCGTCGTCGGCGTGCCAGATCTCCACCTGCGCGCCGGCGAGGGGCTTGCCGTCCACGGAGCGCACCTGCCCATGGACCAGGAGCGGTTCACCGGCCTCGTCAGGTCGCATCGGCAGTGCGCCCTCGGAACCGAACGTCGGTGCACCGCGCACGTAGAAGGGGCCCTCTATGGATCCCTTGCTGCCGGTCCGTGAGGCGTTGACGGCGGCCTCCACCTCGTGCTCTACGAACACGTCGAGGAACAGCGGCCACTCACCATCCAGGCCGACCTGGATCAGCCAGGCCTTGAGGGCGTCGTATTCGGCATAGGTGACGCTGTGGCGGCGGATGACGTCGTGGACGGCACTCAGCACCTCCCCGGCAAGCGTGGCGACCCGCTCCTGGCTGGTGCCGGCGGCGGCGGCCGCCTGGACCTTCTCCTGGAAGACCTTGGTGGCGTTGGCGCCGGTTTCGGCAGCGGTTGCGTCGAGTTCGGATGTCTGGGTCATGGGTGTGTCTTCCTTTCGTGGATGTTGAGTACCGAAGTGGGCGGTGGCAGCGCGTGCACGGGTCACAGGTCCTGGCGGTAGTGGGTCAGCTTCTCCTCGTCGATCTCGATGCCGAGGCCCGGGCTCTCCCGGACCCGGAGGACGCCGTCTTCTATCTGGAGCGGTTCGGTCAGCAGGTCGTCGCTCATGTCCAGGAAGTTGGACAGCTCCCCGGGCCGCCGGGACGTCAGTTCGAATGCCGCGCCGAACGCCGCGCTGCACAGAGAGCCGAGCTGGCCGTCGATCTGGTTTCCCATGACGACGTCGACACCGAGGCCCTCGCACTGGCCCAGCACCCGCTGGGAACAGGTGAAGCCGGTGCGGGCGGTCTTGATGCTGACCCCGTTGGCTGAGCCGCCGAGCAGTTCACGCGTGATCTCACCCGGGCGCGCCGCGCTCTCGTCCGCGAAGATCGGGATCGGGCTGCGAGCCACCAGCCAGCGCCGGCCGAGGACATCGTCGGCCGGGCACAGCTCCTCGGCGAAGAGCAGGTCGAGGTCCTCCATGGCCCGCAGCGCCCGGACCGAATCGGCGGCGGTCCAGCCCCGGTTGCCGTCGATGTACAGCTCGACGTCGTCGCCGAGAGCGGCTCGCAGCGCCCGGCAGGCGGCCACGTCCAGCTTGACCGGTTGGCGGCCGACCTTGACCTTGAAGGTGGTGATGCCGTAGCTGTCGCGCACCCGCTCGGCTTCGGCGACCATCTCCTCGGGCGGGGCGAAGCCGACCATGTGCGCCACCCGCATGCGGTCGCTGTAGCCGCCCAGCAGATCGGTGACCGAGACGTGCAGAGACTGCCCGATGAGGTCCCACAGGGCCATGTCGATGGCAGCCTTGGCGGTGGGGTTGGCGACCGTGCGGTTCAGCCGGCGGCGGATGAGCTCCCGTTCCAGCGGGGACAGTCCGATGATCTGCGGTGCGAAGAGGTCGTCGATGACCGCCCGGATGGACGTCTGCGTCTCCCCGTAGGTGAACGGCCGGGGCGGCGCCTCCGCGGTGCCCACGATCCCGTCATCGGTGTGCAACCTGACGAGCACGTGCTCGGCGGCGGTGATCTCCCCGCTGGCGAACCTCAGCGGCTTGCGGTAGGGGATGGAAAAAGGGATGGCCTCCACCTTGGAGATCTTCACCGGGAACCTCGCTTCCGTCGCGCTGTGGGGCCGTTCATCGCCGGATGAGCGGGCTGCGCACCACGTGGGTGCCGGCGGCGCGGTCGGCGGAGTCGAAGAAGTCCTCGCGGTAGATGTCCCGGGGGAACAGCCGGGCTCTCATGAGGGCCTTCATCGTGTCGGTGACGAAGTCCGGGCTGCCGCAGATGTAAGCGACGTGCCCGGACGCCTTCGGGTAGTCCTCGGCGAGCTGTGCCGGTACCCGCCCCGTCCGGCCGCCCCACTTCTCCTGGGACAGCGCCGCCCGGTAGGTGAACCACGGGTTGTCGGCGGCGAATCGCTCCAGCCATTCGTGCTCGTAGAGGTCGGCCCGGGTAGCCACCCCGTGGTAGAGCACCACGTCGTGCTCCCGATC
>JAKAXN010000099.1 GCA_021816565.1 Actinomycetes bacterium | reverse complement strand
GGACCAGCTTGGCGGCCGGCCAGATGTCGACCCCGGTGCCGTCGCCCTCGATGAACGGGATGATGGGCTCATCCGGCACGGAAAGGGTTCCATCCGACTTCATCGTGATCTTCTCGGCCATGACACAAACACTACTGGCGCCCGCAGCGGGTCCGGCCGCCCGCTGATCCCGGAGAGGACCAATGGCCGTGTGACAACCCGGCGCAGACGGTGATAATGGTCCCCGTGGGGGGGCAACGGGCACAAACGGCGGAGTTGGTCGGGCGTCGACGCGAGACCGAGGCGGCCATCGACGCTCTGGGTGGGGATTCGGGCGGGGTGCTCCTGGTGGGCGCGGCCGGGGTCGGAAAGACCAGCGTGGCCCGGGCCGCTCTGGCCGGGCTGGATCCCGGGGGCGCGGAGATCCTCTGGCTGGCCGCTTCGGGCGGCGAGCCCACCATCCCTTTCGGGGTGTTCGCGCCGTTCGTCGGCGACCGGCCGATGGCCCCGAGCCGCCGGGCCGATCCTTTCTCCCTCCTTCAGAAGCTGCGGCGCGAGCTGCTGGAGCGGGCGCACGGCCGGCCCCTGGTGATCGGCGTCGACGACGCCCACCGCCTCGACGGGCCGTCGGCCAGCCTGGTCCACCAGCTCGTGGCCGCCGGCGATGCCCGGGTCGTCGCCACCATGCTCCCCCGGGGCGCCCCGGCGGCGGTGCGGTCACTCTGGAAGGAGCAGCTGGTCGAGCGCATCGACCTCGAGCCGCTGGGCCGCGACGACACCCTCGAGTGCGCCCGGGCCCTGCTCGACGGTGGCGACCTCGGGGGCGAGCTGGCCGAGACCCTGTGGCGCACCAGCCGGGGCAACCCCCTCTACCTCCGGGAGCTGGTGCTCGCCGGCCGGCGCAGCGGGCTGATCACCACTTTCGACGGGCTGTGGCGGTTGACCGGCGAGCTCACGGTGAGCCCCCGCCTGGGTGAGCTGGTGCGCGAGCAGCTGGCCCCGGCCTCCCCCGAGGAGCTGGCCTCGCTGGAGGCGTTCGCCTTCGCCGGCCCCCTGCCGCTCTCGGTGGCGGAGCGGATCGCCACCCCGGCGCACATCACCAGCCTCCAGAGGCTGGGCCTGCTGACCAGCGAGGCGGCCCACCGGGAGATCACCGTGCGGGTGGCCCACCCGGTGTTCGCCGAGGCCCTGCGCCAGGCCATGCCGGCGCTCCGGCGCTCCGAGCTGGCCCGGTCGCTGGCCGATGCCTTCCACGCCGACGGCCGGCTGCAGGAGGACCTGCTGCGGGTCATCACCTGGCGGCTCGACAGCGCCGGTGACGTCCCGCCCGACGTGCTGCTGCAGGCCGCCCTGCAGGCCGGCGAACATCAGCACTGGGCCCTGTCGGGCCGCCTGGCCGAGGCCGCGCTGGCCGAGGGCGGGGGCACCGAGGCGGCCCTGGCCGTGGCCGACGCCAACCGGGCCCTGGGCCGGTTCCGGGAGGCCCTGGCCGCCCTGACCGACGTGGAGGGCCGGGGGGACGAGCAGGTGGCCCGGGTCGCGGTGCTGCGGGGGCACATCCTGGGCCTGGGCCTGGGTCGCTTCGACGAGGCCGACTGGGCCCTCGGGCGGGCGGCCGGCCGCATCACCGACCAGCCGACGCGCGCCTGGGTCGAGGCGGTGCGGGCCGGGCTGCTCAACTTCGCCGGCCGGCCGGCCGAGGCGGTGGCCCGGAGCGAGCCGCTGCTCGAGCTGCAGGACCTGCCGCCTCACGCCGAGCTGACCGTGAGGGCGGCCGCCGCCCTCGGCCGGGCCTGGTGCGGGCACCCCGACGAGGCCCTCCGGTTGCTGGCCGACGCCCCCCGCCCGGAGCGACCCGCCGGGCGCTGGCTCCCGGCGTCGTGGATGACCCTGGCCCGGATCCTCGCCTACGTCCAGTCCGGCCAGGTCACCGCCCTGGAGGACCTGGCCGGAGCCGACTACCGCCTCGGGGTGCAGCTCGGCAACCGCCAGCTGCAGGGCCGGGCGGCCGGGGAGCTGGGCTGGGCGGCGCTGCTCCGGGGGGACCTGGCCGTGGCGGTGGACCGCCTCCGGGAGTCGACCACGCTGCTCGGCATCGTCAGTCCCCCCGGCGGGCACTCCCACGCCCACGCCAGGATCGCCCTGGCCGAGGGGCTGGCCGAGGCCGGCGACCTGGTGGGCGCCGCGGAGGCCCTCGACGAGGCCCGGCCGGTGGCCGACCGCTCCCCCGCCCTGGCTCCCCGCTGGCAGGTCGCCGCGGCCCGGGCCGAGGCCGCCGAGGGAGCGGTCGGCGACGCCCTGGAGCGGCTGGATGACGCGGCCGGCCTGGCCCGGCGGGCGGGGCTGGCCGGCTACGAGGTCATGGCCCTGCACGCCGCGGTCCGTCTCGGTTCGGCGTCGCCCGCCGAGCGGCTGGAGCAGCTGGCCAGGGTGGTCGGCAACGAGCTCGTGGGGGTCATGGCCGGCCACGCCCGGGCCCTGCGCCCCGAGAACGGCTCCGGGGCGGACCTGGACCGCGTCGCCGACGCCTACCTGGCCAGGGAGCTGCGCCTCTTCGCCGCGGAGGCGGCCGCCCAGGCGTCCCAGGCGCACCGCCGGGCCGGCAACCAGCGCCGGGCCGCGGCGTCGGCCAGCCGGGCCCGCTTCCTGCTGGCGGCGCCGCCCGGCGCCCGCCCGCTGGCCCTGTCGATGGCGACGGTGCCGCCGGAGCTCACCCGCCGGGAGGCCGAGGTGGCCATGCTGGCAGCCCGGGGCCTGCCGAGCTCGACCATCGCCGACCGGCTGTGCGTGTCGGTCCGCACGGTGGAGACCCACCTGGCCCGGGTGTACGCCAAGCTGGGCATCGGGAGCAGGGCCGAGCTGGCCTCGGCCCTGCTCGTGCACGGCGACGGGCTGGGCCAGGTACAGGCCGGCTGACGGCCCCGGGACCGGCCCGCCGTGCCCGGGGCCGGCCCGCCGAGCCCGCGGAGCCCGCGGATGGCCCGGGCCGGGGGGCTACGGGGTGGCGGCGGCGGCCAGGCCCAGGTTGGCGTAGATCTGGCGGGTCGCCATCGAGCGGTTGAGGGTGTAGAAGTGCAGGCCGGGAGCCCCCCGGTCGAGCAGCTCCTGGCACAGGGCGGTGGCCTGGTCTATACCGGCCCGCCGGACCGACTCGGCGTCGCCGGCGGCCTCCAGGCTGTCCACCATGTCGGCCGGCACGGCGGCGCCCATGGCCGCCATGCGCTTCACCGCGCTCAGGCTGGTCACCGGCATGATCCCCGGCACGACCGGCTTCTCGATGCCCCGGGAGGCCAGGTCCTCGACCAGCCCGAAGTACTCGTCGGCCCGGAAGAAGAACTGCGTGACCGCGAAGTCGGCCATCCGCAGCTTGTCGGCCAACCGGTCCCGGTCGGTGGCCAGATCCGGGGAGCGGGGATGGCCGATGGGGTGGGCCGCCACCCCGATGGAGAACCCGCCGATGGCCCGGGCCAGCTCCACCAGCTCGGAGGCGTAGAGCAGCTCACCCTCGATGGCGTCGGGGTCGGTGGGCGGGTCCCCACCCAGGGCCATCAGGTTCTCCACCCCCGCCTTGCGCAGCTCCACCAGGATCTCGGCCAGCTCGAGGCGGGTGTGGGCGGCGCAGATCAGGTGGGCCATCGGGGTCAGACCGGTGGTCCGCAGCATGCCCACCACCAGGTCGTAGGTCCGCTGCCGGGAGGAACGGCCACCCCGGTAGGTGACCGAGACGAACGACGGGCGCAGCGGCTGCAGATCCTGCAGGGCGGCGACCAGCGCGGCGTGCTCGGCGTCGTCCCGGGGCGGGAAGAACTCGAACGAAAAGGTGCGCCCTGCCGCCAGCAGGTCGCCGATGCGGGCCATTCCAGGAGGATAGGTGACGTCGAGTAGCGTCTACATGTGACTAAAGGTCTTCCCCGGCTCGGAGTACTCGCGTCGGGGACCGGAACCGTGCTCGGAGCCATCCTCGACGCCGGTATACCGGTGGCGGTGGTCCTGCTGGACCGGCCCTGCCCGGCCGCCGACCTGGCCGAGCGGGCCGGGGTGGCGGTGGAGATCGTGGAGCGGGAGAGCTACGGCCGGGACTTCGACCGGGTGGCCTACACCTACCGGGTGGTGGACGCCCTGAAGCGCCACCACGTGGACGTCATCGCCATGGCCGGGTTCGGCACCGTCCTGGCCGCCCCGGTATTCGCCGTGTACCCGGGCCGGATCCTCAACACCCACCCGGCCCTGCTGCCCTCGTTCAAGGGCTGGCACGCCGTCCGCGACGCCCTGGCCGCCGGGGTCAAGGTGACCGGCACCACCGTCCACATCGCCACCGAGGAAGTGGACGCCGGGCCGATCCTGGCCCAGGAAGCGGTGACGGTGGAGGCCGGCGACGACGAGTCCAGCCTGCACGAGCGGATCAAGAAGGTGGAACGCCGGCTCTATCCGGCTACCATCCGCCGCTTCCTCGAGACCATCGACATGACAGAAGAAGGAGTTCCCCGATGAGGGTCCTGCTCTCGGTCTACGACAAGACCGGCCTGGAAGACTTCGCCCGGGCCCTGGTCGAACTCGGCCACGACCTGATCGCCAGCGGCGGGACCGCCTCAGCCCTCGAGGCGGCCGGCATCGCCCACTCGAGCGTGGAGAGCGTCACCGCCGCCCCCGAGATGCTGGGCGGCCGGGTGAAGACCCTGCATCCCCGGCTGCACGGCGGCATCCTGGCCGACCTGGACAAGGCCGAGCACCGGGGCGACCTGGAGTCCCAGGGGATCGAGCCCATCGGCCTCGTGGTGTGCAACCTCTACCCGTTCCGCTCCAACCCGTCCATCGAGCTGATCGACGTGGGAGGGCCGACCATGGTGAGGGCGGCGGCCAAGAACTGGGCCCACGTCGGCTCGGTGGTCGACCCGGCCGACTACCCGGTGGTGGTCGAGGAGCTGCGCCGGGACGGGAAGCTGAGCGACGGGCTGCGCCGGCGGTTGGCCGCCGCGGCCTTCGCCCACACCGCGGCCTACGACGCCGCCATCGCCAACTGGTTCGCCGAGCAGGTGGCCGCCGGCTCCGACGAACCCGCCGGGCAGCTGCCGGCCACGGTGCACCTCTCCCTGGAGAGGGCGGCCACCCTCCGCTACGGCGAGAACCCCCACCAGCGGGGGGCCCGCTACCGGGTGACCGGGGAGAAGAGCTGGTGGGACGATGTGGTGCAGCACGGCGGCATGGAGCTGTCCTACCTCAACCTCTACGACGCCGACGCGGCGTGGCGCCTGGTCCACCAGCTGGCCGACCTGGGCCCGGCCGCGGCGGTCGTGGTCAAGCACGCCAACCCGTGCGGGGCGGCGGTGGCCGACGACCCCCTGGCCGCCTACGACCGGGCCTTCGAGTGCGACCCGATGTCGGCCTTCGGCGGGATCGTGGCCCTCACCGCCCCGGTCACCGAGGCCGTCGCCGCCGAGATGGTCGGCAACGCCAAGGCCGACGTGCTGATCGCCCCCTCCTACGAGCCGGCGGCCCTGGAGCTGTTCGCCACCAAGCGCAAGAACATGCGGGTGCTCGAGGCCCCGGCCCCGGGGACCGACCGGTGGCACCTGCGCCAGATCAGCGGCGGGTGGCTGGTCCAGGACCCCTACGTGTTCGCCGCCACCCGGGCCGACTGGCGCATCGTGACCAGCGCCCAGCCGACCGCCGACAACTGGCGGGACATGGAGCTGGCCTGGCGGGTGTGCGCGTGGGTCAAGTCCAACGCCATCGTGCTGGCCGCCGACGGCATGGCCGTCGGCATCGGCGGTGGCCAGCAGAACCGGGTGACACCCGGGGAGATCGCCGCGGCGAGGGCCGCCGGCAGGGCCCGGGGCGGCGCGGCGGCCAGTGACGCCTTCTTCCCGTTCCGCGACGGTCTGGACGCCTGCGCCGCGGCCGGCGTGGCGGCCGTGATCCAACCCGGCGGTTCGATGCGCGACGAGGAGGTCATCGCCGCCGCCGACGAGCACGGACTGGTGATGGTCTTCACCGGGGAAAGGCAGTTCCAGCACTGATGAGCGCCAACATGATGCCCGGCGGCCCGGTGGCCGATGCCGTCCTCGACGACGTGGCCGGGCGGGTGGCCCGCCTGGCGGAGGCCGGCGAGTCGGTCGGCCTGGCCACGGTGCTGGTGGGCGACGATCCGGCCAGCGCCGGGTACGTGGCCAAGAAGCACCAGGCCTGCGAGCGGGTCGGGATCGTCTCGGTCGACGTGCGCATCCCCGCCGACCAGACCCAGGCCGACCTGCTCCACGCCCTCGGCCAGCTCAACGCCGACCCGGCCATCGACGGGTACATCATCCAGCACCCGGTGCCGGCCGGCTTCGACTTCAACGCCGCGGTCGCGGCCATGGACCCGGCCAAGGACGCCGACGGGCTGCACCCCACCAACCTGGGGCTGCTGGCCCTCGGTGAGAAGGGATCGCCCCGCCCGTGCACCCCCGTGGGCATCCAGGCCATGCTGGTCCACTACGGCATCGAGGTGGCCGGCAAGCGGATGGTCATCGTGGGCCGGGGGCCCACCCTGGGGCGGCCGTTGTCGATGCTCATGTCGCTCAAGGAGCCGGGCGCCAACGCTGCGGTCACCGTGGTGCACACCGGCGTGGCCGACTGGCGGGACATCACCCGCGAGGCCGACATCGTGGTCGGGGCGGCCGGCGTCCCCAACATGATCACCCCCGACGTCATCAAGCCCGGAGCGGTGGTCATCGGCGGCGGCCTGACCTGGGAGGGCCGCCGGGCCCTCTCCGACGTGGACGAGTCCTGCGCCGAGGTGGCCGGGTGGATCACCCCCCGCCTGGGCGGGGTGGGGGTCACCACCGTGGCCATGCTCTTGCGCAACACCGTCGCCGCCGCGGAGCGCCGGGTCGGTCTCTGATCGGGCTGCCCGGGCGTCAGGCGCCGGCAGCCGTGGGTGTCCCGGATCGGGTCCCTCCACGGGGACCGCTCGGCGAACACCCCGTCCTGGCCGTCCAGTTCCGCCGCCCCTGGGAGTAAGCCGCCGGCCGGCCTCCGTGCTCGGGGGCCAGAGCGGTAGCGGCGTTCGCCAGGTCGCCCATCGCCTCCACGAGCTCATCCGCCAGCCGGTCCACCCCGACGACGCTACCGACCACGAGGCCGGCTCGTCGGACCTCAGGGCGGGGACAGCCCGAGCCGCTCGGCCACGCTGGGACCGACCACCGTCACGCCGAACTCGGCGTTGAGCCGGTCCATGGACTCTTGGTCGCCGGACGCGGCCACCTTCCCGAGCTGATCGATGTACCGATCGAACCCCGTGCCCGGGGTCATGAGGTTGACGGCCCGGCACACGCGCTGCTCGCGACGGGCGTTGGTGAAGCTGTGCGGCACGCCCGGGGGCGCCGTAGCGAATTCGCCGGGTGCGAGCTCGATCACTTCGTCGTCCAGCTGCACCGTCAGGACGCCCTCCAACACGAAGAAGGAGTCCTCCTGGGCGTCATGGGTGTGCAGCGGAGGACCGCTGCCGTAGGCGATGGCGTCGATCACCAGCAGATCGAAGCGGCCGGCGTTGTCCCGCCCGTTCCCCTTCCAGGTCCATCCCGGCGCGTCCCGCAGGACATACCCCCTACCCAGGAGTCTCTCGTCCCGGACCGTGTCCATGGCAGCCCCCATTTCGTTTCGTGGTGTGGCACCTGCGTGCGGGTGGCGTTTGAACGCCCTGCCCGTCGCGACAGCGTCGATGGTAGGGACGGCCGGCCGCTGCAACAATGGGTGGTACTACGTATCTGTCTCGAGAGGCGGTGCACGGTGTCCGGTCTCGCGGTCAACGACCTGAATGCGGTTGTGGAGGCCGCCGAGCGGGTCGTTGCCAGCACCACGCTGGACGAGCTCCGCCGGGTGACCGTCGAGGTGATGGCGGCGATCGTCGAGAGTCCTCTGGTGGCATGGAACGAGGTCTGCCCCGGCACCGGGCGGATCGAGGCGGCGACCTCCCCCGCCATCGATCCCGTCTCGTACGCCGAGTTGGGGGAGGCCTTCGCCCTGCACGTCGGGGAACATCCGGTCATCGCCCATCACCGGGCCACCGCCGACATCAGCCCCTGGGCCATATCGGACTTCGTCGACCTGCAGGCGTTCTGGCGGACGGGGCTGTACTGCGAGTTCTACCGGCCGCTGGGAGCCACGGACCAGATCAGCTTCATCCTCCCGGGCCCGCAACTGATCATCGGCATTGCGGTGAACACCGCCGACGCCTGCGTGACCGACCGGGAACGCATGCTCTGCCGCTTGCTGCAGCCGGTTCTCTCACAGACCTACCGGTATCTCGTCGCGCCGAGGCCCGATCCCGCATCCGTCATCCGGTACCTCGAACGCCGGGGGTTGACCGCACGGGAAGTGGAGGTGATGATGCTCGTGCGCAGCCCGGCGACGACCAAGAGGGTTGCGGCGGAACTGGGGATCTCAGCTCGTACGGTCGAGAAGCACGTCGAACACGCCCTGACGAAGCTCGGAGCGCCCAGTCGGCTCCACGCCGTTGCTCTTCTCAACGACCTCACGGTGACATGACCGGGCCCTACGTGACCCGGCCGCTCGCTCCTGACACCTGGGACGACTTCGCCCGCTTGGTGGAGGCCAACAACGGCGTCTGGGGAGGATGCTGGTGCATCGGGTTCCACCCCGAGGGCATCCGCAAGGAGGTCACCGCTGCGGACAACCGCGACGCCAAGCAGGCCCACGTCCGCAACGGCACGGTCCACCAGGTCCTCGTCTACAACGGTCCCGACTGTGTCGGCTGGTGCCAGTACGGTCCGCCCGCGCATCTGCCGAACATCAAGAACCCGAAGGCCTACGCCAGGGAACCGGGAGAGGCGCCCGACTGGCGGATCGGCTGCATGTTCACTGGGAGCGGCCATCGCCGGGAGGGGGTCGCCCGGGCCGCTCCCGCCGCCGCCCTGACCGCCATCAAGGATGCGGGCGGGGGACCGTCGAGGCCTACCCCGAGCAGGTCGAAGGGCGGGGGCCCCAGCGCGGTGCGTACTTCCACACTGGTCCGGCCGATCTCTTCGAGGAGTTCGGCTCCGAGCGGGACCGCCGGATCGCCAAATGGCGCTGGGTGATGCGGCTGCGCGTCCGGCCCTGAGACCCCACCGGCGGCCCCGCCGATTCCGCGGAATCGCGCACCAGGGTGGTGACCGTGACTGCAGGCGTCATCGAAGCCGCCGAGCGCATAGGCGCCGAGGCCGTGTTCGACATCGTCGGCGCCCTGCTCGTACAGGGCAAGGACGCGGGACGGAACAGGGTCATCGGGCCGAGCGCAGGCCCGGTTCCGAGGGCTGACCGGGCACCCGGAGCGGAGCCCGCTCCGCAAGCAGACAGCGATCAGCGGGGATCCGGGCCGGCGGTGGGGGTCGCCGATTCCGCGGAATCGATGTGCTGGAACAGGCAGTCGAGGGTCAGCGGCATGTCCAGGCGGCTGCCGTCCCAGCCGCTGGAGTAGGGCTCTACCGGCACGGCCGGCTCGGGGCGATCAACCGGCCCGAGGGGACCGGGGGCATCGAGCTCGTAACCGGCCGGGGACAGGAAGTGACGGGCGCCGTCGGCGTCGAGGAACACCCGGCAGCCGCCCTCGTGGACCCGGCGGTGGTGGAACCGGCACAGCGACACCAGATTGCCCAGGTCGGTGGGGCCACCGGCGATCCAGTGCCACAGGTGATGGGCCTGCACCCTCCGGTTGACGCAGCCGGGGAACTGGCAGTGTCCGTCGCGCCGGCGGAGAGCCCGGCGCAGTGCTGCGTTGGGGAGGCGGGCCCGCCGGCCCAGATCCAGGATCCGTCCCTCGCCGTCCTCCACCACGGCGACCACGGCGGCGTCACAGGCGATGCGCCGGGCGGTCTCGGCGGCCAGTCCCGGTCCGTCCTGCACCCTGCACTCGCCCAGCTCGCCGTCGGGCGCAGCGGTGTCAGCCCGGAGGACCGATGCGTCCACCACCAGCGTGACCAGGGATTGCTCGCCGGCGCGCCGCCCCGGGTCCCGCTCCGCTCCGGCCCGGACCAGTTCGACCAGGGTGTCGGCCCGGGCCGCCCCGTGATCGTCCCTGGCCCCGTCCGCACCCGCTTCCGCGACGCTCTCCCGGCTCGTGTTGGTTTCGATGGCCTGGATCAGTGCCGCGCCCTCCTCTGCGGGCAGCTTGAAGCTGCCGACCAGGTTGCCGTCGTCGTCCCAGGAGTAGCGGAGGAATCGGGCGGCGTGACGGGCTTCCGCCGCGTCGTCCGCCGCCTGCCGGGTGCGTCGGAAGGCCCGGGTGATCTCTTCGAGCTGCGCTGCGGTCGAGACCTGTGCCAGCTCCACCAGTGCCGCCTCTGTCCCAGGGGTGACCGCCCGCACGATGGCCCGCACCTGCGAGTAGGTGAGACGGCCCTGCCGGAACTGCTCACGCACCAGGTCGTACTCGTCGAGGGCCCGCGCCACCCGCACCTGCTCGCGTGCCGTGACCGGGCTCATCCCGCACTTCCACGACAGCCAACCGGCCATGTCCCGGCACTCCCACGCCTCCCACCCCCGGCGGCGGTCGTACTCCCCCACCGCCAGCAGGAATTCGCAGGTCACCGCCGCCACCCGGGCGGCCAGTGAGCACACCTCGGCTTCCAGCCGCTCGTTCGGCAAAACCGACACCGTTTCGATGCATTCCACATCACCATGGTATCGAACATACGTTCGCTATTTCGATGAGACAGGGCAGGAGGGGGGAAGGACGGCATGCGGCTCGCAGGCCGGCTGGTGCTGCTGGAGGGCCGGGCCACACGGAGCGCGCTGGTACCGCTGGGCGACCCGGGCTACCGGGGCGGTCCCGATCGCCGACGACCGTGCCTCGTCGCTGCGACGGTCTAGTGCTCTCATGGCACGCCATCCCACCAGTTGTCCCAGTCGACCTCACCAACCAGCAGGCGCACGATCTAGACCTAGAACTCGACGTTCTGCGGGCAGCAGTGCTGACCTGCCGGCGGCTCGGCAACCAGCCTCGCTCAATCAACCAGCCAGGTGTTCGATCCCCATTAGCGGGCGCCCCGGAGCAGGCGACCCGGCAGGGCCCCGGTCGGCTCACCGGCGTCGAAGACCACCTGGCCGGACTTGACCGTGTAGCGGTATCCCTCCGCCCGCTGGACCAACCGCCGGGCCCCCCCGGGCAGGTCGGTGGCCACCTCCGGCCGGCGCAGGCCCAGCCGGTCCGCGTCGATGACGTTGATGTCTCCGACAAAACCCGGGACCACCCGCCCCCGGTCGCCCAACCCGAACAGGTCGGCCGTGGCCGAGGTGATCTGACGGACCGCCTCCTCCACCGCGATACGCCCGGTGCGGCGGTCCCTGGCCCAGTAGCTGAGCATGAACGTCGTGGTCGACGCGTCGCATGTCTGCCCGGCATGGGCCCCGCCGTCGCTGAGCCCGTAGACGGTCACCGGGTGGACCAGCATCTCCCTGGTGACATCCAGGTTGCCGTTGCTGTAGTTGAGGACCGGCGAGTTGAGCAGCTCCCGACCTCCGTCGGCGAGCAGCAGTCCCAGGAAGGTCTCCCACCGGTCGGCACCCCGGGCGGCGGCGACGCCGTCGACGCTGTCGGAGGGGGACGGCTCGTAGTTGGGCGGGTCGCCGAGGACGTAGGTTCTCGCCGGTGACATGAACCCCTGCACCAGTTCGTTGCCGTCCAGCTCCCGCGCCGAGGAGACCAGCCGGCTCCGCAGCTCGGCGTCGGCGGCCAGGCGCCGGGCCTGCTCCTCCCAGGGCAGGAGCCCCAGCCCGGACTCCCCCCACACCGAGGTGAACATCAGCGGGTGGAACGTCTGCAGCCCCAGCAGGATCGAGACGGTCCTCGAGGTGACCTGGGGCCGGAGGGGAATCCCGTCGGCCCAGGCCTCGGCGGCCAGGTGGAGGAGCTTGCGCCACTGGTCCGGGTCGCTGTTGTTCTGGTTGAGGACGAACGACACCGGCCGCCCGGTCCGGGCGGCCAGCCGGCGCATCCAGGCCACCTCCCGCTCGGGCGCGGCCAGGTCCTCGCCGAGCGCCCCGGCGGCGGCCAGCTCGAAGACGCCGGTTCCGAGATCGCCCAGGACCTGGCCGAGGCCGAACAGCTCGTCCTCAGCGGCGAAGGTTCCCGGCACCGGTTCCCCGTCGATGGCCCGGTGGGCCAGGGTCCGGCTGGTCGAGAACCCCAGCGCCCCGGCCGCGATCCCCTCCCGGACCAGGGCGGCCATGGCGTCGATGTCGGCGGGGGTGGCCGGCTCGTTGCGGGCCCCGCGCTCGCCCATGACGTACGCCCGGACCGCCCCGTGCGGCACCTGGGCGCCGATGTCGAGGGCCTTGGGCAGGCCGTCGAGGGCGTCGAGATACTCGGGGAAGCTCTCCCAACCCCACCGGATACCGGCGGAGAGGGCGGCGCCGGGGATGTCCTCCACCCCCTCCATGAGCCCGATGAGCCAGTCCCTCCGGTCCGGGCGGCACGGGGCGAAGCCCACCCCGCAGTTGCCCATGACGGCCGTCGTGACGCCGTGCCAGCTGCTCGGGGTGAGCCACGGGTCCCACGTGACCTGGCCGTCGTAGTGGGTGTGCACGTCGACGAAGCCGGGCGTGACCAGCGCCCCGGCGGCGTCGATCTCCCGCCGGGCGTGACCGCCGACCCGCCCCACTTCGGCCACCACGCCGTCGGTGATGGCCACGTCCGCGGTCCGGGACGGAGCACCGGTCCCGTCCACCAGTGTCCCAGCCCGGATCACCAGATCGTGCATTCGGTCCCCCCCCGGTCGACTGACCAGACGCTAGCGCCCGGCCCGGGCCAGCTCCACCGCCAGGTCGGCGGCGGCGACCGGGTCGTCGACGGCCACGATGCCGCCATCAGGATACCCTTACG
>JAKAXN010000098.1 GCA_021816565.1 Actinomycetes bacterium | reverse complement strand
TTCCGATCTCGGGTCGTGGTCGGCCTGCGTCCCGAGCACCTACCGGCCGAGGACGGCTCCGGGGGACCGGTGATCGAGGGCGACGTCGACCTGGTCGAGGCCCTCGGCAGCGAGCTGCTGGTGCATTTCACCATCGACGCCAAGCGGGTCCTGGCCGAAGGAGCCGTGGACGAGGAGGAGAAGCAGCTGATCCAGGGCGGCGAAGGCGTGGCCCGGGTCGACCCCCGCTCGCGGATGAAGCCCGGGACCCGGGGGCGGTTCTCCGTCGACACCGAACGGATGCAGTTCTTCGATCCCGACACCGGACGGGCCATCTGGGATTGAATCCAGGGGACGGGCAGGTCGCCGCTATAGAGGCAGGGGGCACCAAGGTCGTCTGCGCCGTCGGGCGCGCCTGGGAGGACGTCCGCGACGGGGAGAAGTTCGTGGTGGCCACCACCACGCCGGAGCGGACGGTCGCCTCGGTGGCCGCCTGGCTGCGGCAGCGCTGCCCGGAGGGACCGGCCGCCATGGGCGTGGCCGCGTTCGGCCCGCTCGAGCTGACCACCGGGCGGGTGGGGCCGACCCCCAAGCCGGGCTGGGCCGGCTTCGACTGGCCGGCCGCGCTCCGCGGGCACTTCCCGGGCACCGTCGTGGCGGTGGACACTGATACCAACGGGGCGGCCCTGGCAGAGTGGCGGTGGGGCGCCGGGCAGGACCGGGACGTGGTGGTGTACGTGACGGTGGGGACCGGGATCGGGGGGGGAGCGGTGATCGGCGGGCGGGTGCTGCACGGACTGATACACCCCGAGATCGGCCACATGCGGATCCCCCACGACGTCGAGGATCCCTTCGAGGGGATCTGCCCGTTCCACCGGGACTGCCTGGAGGGGCTGGCATCGGGACCGGCCGTGGAGGCCCGCTGGGGCCGGCCCGGCCGCCTCCTGCCGCCGGATCACCCGGCCTGGGACCTCGAGAGCCGGTACCTGGCTGCCGCCGTGGCCAACCTGGCGCTGGTGCTCTCGCCCAACATGGTCGTGATGGGCGGAGGGGTCATGGCGGTACCGGGGCTTCTCGCCTCGGTGCGGGCCCGGGTACGGGACCTGATGGGCGGCTACATGGACTCGGCGGCCCTCGGGGAGGGCATCGACCGCTACATCGTCGAGCCGGCCCTCGGGCCCGCCGCGGGGGTCCTCGGGGCGTTCGCCCTGGGTCGGGATGCCCTGACCCGGCGACGCCCGGAGACGGGACCCGGCCGGCCCGGCTAGCGCCGGGCCGCGGCCTGGCCGGCCCGGCGGCCGAAGAACGTCCCGTCGCCGAGCGAGGTACCGCTGGCGTAGCCCCAGGACGGGATACCGGAGGTGGCCCTCCCCGCCGCGAACAGGCCCGGGATGGGAAGCCCGCCCGGACCGATCACCTCCCCGTCGGTCGAGGTGACCAGGCCGCCGAGGGTGAAGGTGGCGTAGGGGGCCCCGGTCAGGTCGATGGCCCCGAAGGGGGACCGTAGCGGCCGGAGGTACTCGGCCCGCTTGTGGAACAGCGGGTCCTCTCCCTGCTCGGCATGACGGTTGTACAGCTCCACGGTGGCCTGCAGGGAGCCGGCGGGCAAGCCCATCTCCGCCTCCAGCTCGGACACGGTCTCGCCGACCCAGGTGGGACGGGCACCCCAGCGGTCCCCCTCGGGCACGGACTCGAAGATGGTCTCGTCCAGAACCAGATAGCAGCGGGCCCCCTGGTGGAACACCGCCATCTGGCCGATCCTCCCGCAGTAGGTGTCCTCGTTGATGAAGCGCTGGCCGACCCGGTTGACCAGTACCGAGGGATACACCAGAGCCGGGGTGGAGGGCAGGGCCGCCTCCGCGGCGTCCATGTGGGCGACGGCGGCGCCGACGCCGAGGCCCATCAGAATGGACGATCCGTCGTCACCGTCGGTGCCGAGAGCCATCTGGCCGGCGATGGCCGGGGCGTGAAGAGCCACCATCTCCTTGTTGGCGGCGAAGCCGCCGGTGGCCAGGACGACCCCGCGCCTGGCCCTCAGCGCGAAGTCGGACCCGAAGCTGCGGCCCGCCACCCCCACCACCGAACCGTCGGGGGCGACCACCAGCCGGGTGGCCCGGCTGTCGGGACGGACCTGAGCGCCGCGGGCCTCGGCGGTGCCCGACAGGTGGCGCATCAGTTCCCATCCCCCGGACTTCTCCAGGATGCGCTTGTTCTGGATCTGCGGGACGTGCCCCCGGGGGGCGGGAGGGACCATCTCGTTGAACGGCCAGGCGTTCTCGCCGCCGGTGTACACCAGACCGTCGTCGGTGGGCGGCTCCCAGCAGGGCAGCGCGTAGAACGACGGCTTGAATACCACCCCGCAGTCGACCAGCCAATGGAAGTGGTCGACGCTGCGCTCGCAGTAGAGCGAGATCTTCCCCTCGTTGGGCGACGCTCCGGTCGCAGCGATGAGGAAGTCGTACATGGCCTGAGGGGTGTCGTCGAAGCCGCAGGCCTTCTGCACCGGGGTCCCACCCCCCATGTAGATCTCCCCGCCGGCCATGGAGCTGGCCCCGCCGCCGGCCCCGGCCCGCTCCAGCACGATCACCGACGACCCACCCTCCAGGGCGCCGATCGCCGCAGAGGCGCCGGCGCACCCGTACCCCACCACCACGACATCGGCCTCGCCGTCCCAGTGGCCCACCTCGGACTCGGCGCGGGGCGGGATCGGCGCAGTTGACTCCGACAGGCTCATGGCGAGAAACGCTAGGCCCCCGCCGGGCCGGCGGGAGGGGTACACCGTCCCGTTGCTCGGGACAAGAGGCGGGCCGGGAGGTCACCGGGTGGTCCTATGCTTCGCCGCCGTGCTGCTCGATCTGTTCAGGATGGAAGGCCGGGTCGCCGTGGTAACGGGCGCCAGCCGGGGTATCGGAGCGGCCACCGCCGCGGCCCTGGCCGAGTGCGGCTGCGACCTCGTCGTCTCGGCCCGCTCGGCGGAGGCCCTCGAGGACTTCGCAACCTCGGTGCGGAACTCCACCGGGCGCCGCGTGGAGACGGTGCCCGCCGACCTCAGCGACCTGGCCAACCTGGGCGGGCTGGTCGAGCGGGCCCGCAGCGCCTTCGGCCGGGTGGACGTGGTGGTCAACAACGTCGGGGGTTCCATGCCCCGGCCGCTGCTCGACACCAGCGCCCGCTACCTGGAGGCGGCATTCCACTGGAACGTCACCACCGCTTTCGAGCTGACCAAGCTGTGCGTCCCGCTGATGCTGGAGGGCGGGGGCGGGGCCGTCGTCAACATCAGCTCGGCGGTGGGTCATCTGAGCGACCGGGGCTACGTGGGTTACGGCACGGCCAAGGCCGCCCTCGACCATCTGACCGAGCTGATGGCCGCCGACCTGGCGCCGCGCGTGAGGGTCAATGCGGTGGCCCCCGGCTCCATCGAGACCGACGCGCTCGGCAGCGTGCTGAGCGACGAGATGAGAGCCACGATGACGTCGATGACCCCGTTGCGCCGGCTGGGCCGGGTCGACGACATCGCCGCCGCGGTGGTCTACCTGGCGTCGGACGCCGGGTCGTTCCTCACCGGTAAGGTCATCGAGGTGGATGGGGGACTGACCGCTCCGAACCTGCCGCTGGGCCTGCCCGACCTGTGAGCGGGCTGGACCAGGGGCAGTTCCGGGCGGTGCTCGGGCACTTCGCCAGCGGGGTGGTCCTGATCACCGGCATGCACGACAGCGGCCCGGCCGGCTTCACCTGCCAGTCCTTCTTCAGCCTGTCGCTGGAGCCGCCGCTGGTCGCCCTGGCGCCCGGCAAGTCCTCCACCAGCTGGCCCAGGGTGTCCAGTACCGGCAGCATCTGCATCAACATCCTGGCCGCCGACCAGGAGCCCCTGGCCCGGACCTTCGCCCGCAGCGGAGCGGACAAGTTCGCCGGAGTCGGGTGGTCGCCGGCGGTCAACGGGGCCCCCCGCCTCCACGGCGCTCTGGCCTGGCTCGACTGCCGGGTCCACACGGTCCACGACGCCGGTGATCACCATCTGGTCGTGGCCGAGGTGATCGAGATGGACAGCGGCCCCGGGCAACCGCTGCTCTTCTACCGGGGCGGGTTCGGCAACTTCGCTCCCTAGGCGGACGCCCCGCCCGGCCGGGCGGTGTCAACTGACCGGGGCCAGCACGAAGTCGAAGTGGCTGGCCGGGCCGCCCAGGTCGGTGACCAGGCCCTCCCGGACGGCGAAGACGGCGTCGCTGTCCAGGTAGCCGGATGCGGCATCGAAGAGGTGGGTCACCAGACGCTCGTATCCGTCGGCCGTGATAGCCACATGGAGATGGGCGGGGCGCCAGGGATGGCGTCGCGTGGCGTGCAGCAACGAGCCGACCGGACCGTCGGAGGGAATGGTGTAGTCGACCGGCCGGACGGTGCGGAACGAGAAGCGGCCCTCCTCGTCGGTGGTCAGCCGTCCCCGCAGGTTGCGCCGGCCGGGGTCGACCTCGATGTCGTAGCGACCGTCGGGCTGGACCTGCCACACGTCCACCCTGGCGCCGGCCACCGGCCGACCGTCGGGGTCGGCGACCGTAGCGGTTACGGCGAGCGGTTCCCCTCCGGTGGACGGATCGGACACGATGGTCCCGCCCGGGGCCACGACGGGGCTGTCGTCCACGAAGAACGGTCCCAGCACCGTGGCCGGTGACGTGCCCTCCACGCCGGGAGCGTTGAGCATCTCGAGCAGGGACGAGACGCCCAGCACATCGGAGAGGAGGACGAACTCCTGCCGGACGTCGTCGCAGGTGCGGCCCACCTCGGTGAGGAACCGGATGCCCGCCGTCCACTCCTCCCGGGTGAGGCCCACCTCCACGACGAACGCGTGCAGATGGCGGACAGCGGCGCGGGCGATCTCCGCGAGCCGGTCGTCGGAGGCGAATGACTCGGCCACCCGCTCGGTGTGCCGCCGCACGGTCGCCCCGTCTGCCGGTACCGCACCCATCGCCCCTGCCCTCCCCGGCGTCCCCGCGGGCGCCGCCGCGAGTCTGCCAGGTTGGCGTCCCCGCCGGCGGGCGGCGGGAGCTCCGCGGCCCGCGGGGGTTGGGAGAACATCCGCCCGGGTGGGAATAACCCGTGGGTATGTCCGGCCGCCATGACGAGATATCCGAGCGGGCAATCATCGCGGACGCCCGCGATGTCCTAGCCGACGAGCGCGACCGCGCCGCCGACGAGCGCGACCGCGCCGCCGACGAGCGGGAAGCTGCCGCCGACGAGAGGGAAGCTCTCGCCGACGGGCGCGACGCCGCTCAGCGCGAGCGGGCCGCGCTGGTGCACGAGAGGGCCCTGCAGCGGGATCTGGCGGCCGAGAAGAGGGATCGGGCCGCCGAGCAGCGCGACCGCGAGGCCCGGCAGCGGGAGGACCTGGGCCTGTCCGGCGAGGGCGATGCGGCCCTCCAACGGTCCCGGGCCTCCGTCGACCGGATCTGGGCCGCCGAGGACCGCGACCTGGCCGCCGGCGACCGGGAGGACCTCACCGAGATCACCCGTGACCAGGCCAGACAGGCCGAGAAGCGACGGGAGGCCGCCCGGGCGCGAGCCGATGCCCGGGACCAGCGGTCCGTCGCTGACGCCGATCGTCGCCGCCGCCCGGAGTAGGGGGCACTTCGGGCTGGCGTGATCAGGCCTGCAGCGCCCGCCGCAGGCCGGCCGCGGCCCGGTCGCCGATGCGGTTGAACACCAGCGCCAGTGCCGGGTTGAACAGGCGTAGCACGCCGAGCAACTCGAGCCTGGCGTCGTAGGTGACCGTCGTCCCGTCCGGGCCCGGCTGCACGGTGATCCGGTCCAGGGACCGTAGCGTGGCCGTCTCGGCGAGGAGCACGACCTGCCGGGGCGGGTCGAACTCGGTGATCTCGTACTGCAGCGGCATCTCCCGTCCGGCGGAGGAGACGACCACCCGGAACCGGCTCCCCAATCCGGGTTCGCCCGTCCCGATCCGCTCGGCCCGTCTCACCCCGGGATCCCATTCGGCGACGTTGTCGAATGAGGCCATGTACCCGAAGGCCTCCTCGGGGGGAAGCGGGGTGGTCACGGAGGTGAGGTAGCGGGGCACACCATCAGGATGGCCCAACCCGCCGGCTAGCGCCCACTTTTTAGCACTAAACTCTGGGGGATGACTGATGCGTACGGAGCACCGGAGGACCGGCTGGCGGGGATGCAACGGCTGGCGGTGATCCAGAACCTGCGTCAGGTGGGAGAGGTCCTCGACGACCTGCTGATCGACGCGACCGCCCGATGCGACGGCGAGGCGACGGGTATCGCCGACGCCACGCAGGCCGTCCACCGGGCGCTGGTCGCTCTGACATGAGGATCACCCCCGGCAGGTGACGTGGGGCGCTCGGCGGGAGGCGAGGCTCGAGGAGAACCGATCAGACCCGTCTTGGAGCGCCGATAGTCATGCTCGCCGTAGTCGGATGGGAGTTGGCCCTCTTCATCGTCCTCGCCGTGGTCCTCATCACCATCCTCGCCGTCGTACGGTTCCGCTCGGGCTCCTGACCAACCGGTTGCCGAAGCCCGGCGGGATCAGTCAGTCGGCCCACCAGTGGTCGGTGAGGGTTATGCCTTCCCGCTTGGACATCTCCTCGTACACCCGCCGGTAGCCGGTGTGGCTGATGCGCCACTGGCCGTCCACCTTTTCCATGCGGTCCTCGTAGTAGGCGGCGCCGCGGATGGTGATCCCGGCCGGGACCACGATCACCACATCCTCGAGGGCCCACCGGGCGGTGGCGGTGGTCGGGCCGGTTATCTCGATCTCCGGGTGGTGCACCTTGTGCGAGGTGAGCATGTCCTTCTCGGGCATGGACTCGCGGAGGAAGCCGATGATGGCGTCGCGCCCCTCGTAGCTGAGCTTCCCGCTGCTGTAGGCGGACGTGGCGTCCTCGGTGAGGGTGGTGGCCAGGAGGTCCCAGTCCCTGGTGTCGACGGCCCTCAGGTAGCGGTACTTGACCGCCTTGATGGACTCCATCTCGACCAGGTCGGCGGGCGTCATCAGATCATCACGTCGGTGGGGTTGAAGCCCATCACCGTCATGCCGTAGCTGTGCAGGGACCGGTCGATGGAGTTGACCGTGTGGTGGCGACCGGCGTGGGCGTCGCGCCACAGCCGCTGTATGGGGTTGGCCAGCATGATGGTGCCGGCCCCGCTGCGGTCGAAGATCTCGTCGATGGCGGAGATGGCCCTCTGGGTGCCCTGCACCTGATCCCGGCGAGCCCGGCTGCGCATCTCGATGGTGACGGCCTCACCCCGCGAGGCCGCATCGTACATGTCGCCGATGTTGCGCAGCAGGTGGGTCCGGCAGGCATCCACCTCGCTGGCGGCCCGGCCGAGAGCCGACACCGTGTAGGGGTCCTCGGTGGCCTTGCCCCAGCTCTTGCTGACCCGGGCCTTGGTGTACTCCAGGTTCTCCGCCAGGATGCCCTCGGCCATGCCGATTATGGCGCCGGTGATGGCATTGGCGAACATGGTGGCGAAGGGCAGCCGGTACAGCGGGGAGGTGTTGACGTCCAGCCCGGGGCTCTCCCAGGAGAACATCTGGACCAGGTTGAGGGCCCGGTGCGCCGGGACGAAGAGGTCCTCGACCACGATGTCGTTGCTGCCGGTCCCGCACAGACCCATCGTGTGCCAGACATCCTCGATGCGGTAGTCGCTCCTCGGGATCAGGACGTTCCACATCTCCGGGGGATTCCCGTCGCCGTGGTCGAGGATCACGCCCAGGATGGCCCACTGGCAGTGGTCGCAGCCGGAGGAGAAGCTCCAGCGGCCGTTGAGCGTGAAGCCGCCCTCGGTGGGGGTCATGCGGCCGCCCGGCATGTACGAGGAGCTGACCCAGGTGTCGGGGTCGTCGCCCCACACCTCGGCCTGGACCTGGTCGGGGAACAGGGCTATCTGCCACGGGTGGACGCCCACCACGCCGGTGACCCAACCGGTGGAGCCGCACGAGGAGGCCACGGTGAGCAGGCACTGGTAGAACAGCCGGGGGTCCGCCTCGTAGCCGCCGTAGCGCTTCGGCTGGAGCAGGCGCATGACCCCGGTGTCCTTCAGCTCCTTCACCGAGGCATCGGGCAGCCGCCGCTCCTTCTCCGCCTCGGGGGCCCGCTCCCGGATCAGTGGCGCCAGGTCACGGATGTGGTCTAGGACGTCGGCTTCGCTCACTGCTGTTGCTCCTTGGAGAGTCGGGCTGGCGGGGAAAGTCTGCCGTGGGGCCGACTCTTCCGCTAGAACCCCATACCGGTAGCTGGGACATGGCCCGGCCGGCCCCGGAGGCCCGTGGTTAGGCTCGGGCGCCGTGAGCACACTGGACTTCGACTCTACGAGCCGGTACCTGGAAGGGGAGTGCCGACTCCACTACCACGAAGCGGGGAGCGGCCCGACCCTCATCCTCCTCCACGGCTCCGGGCCGGGGGTCAGCGGGTGGTCCAACTTCCGGGGCAACTTCCCGGTCTTCGCCGAGCGGTTCCGCACCGTGGTCATGGACATGCCCGGATTCGGCCGCAGCGATCTGCCGACTCTGGACCGCGCCTACCCCAGGGTGGCGGCCGACCACGTGGCCCGCCTGCTCGACGGCCTCGGTGTGGACAGGGCCCACCTGCTCGGCAACTCGATGGGGGGCTACGTGGCCCTGGAGTTCGCCCTGGCGTATCCCGATCGGGTGGAGCGCATCGTGGGCATGGGCCCGGGCGGCCTGGCGGCCAACATCGTCGGCCCCGAGCCGAGCGAGGGGGCCCGCCGGCTCGGCGAGTTCATGATGGCTCCGTCGAAGGCGGCCATGGCGGCGTGGGTCGACACGATGGTCGCCAACAAGGCGGTGGTCGACGACGAGCTGATCGAGGAGCGGCTGGCCAACGCCATGGCTCCCGGCGCCATGCAGTCGGCTATAGCCATCTTCGCCTCCCTCGGGCAGCATCCCGAGGCGGTCCCCATGTGGGCCCGGGTGCGGGGCATCAAGGCCCCGACGCTCATCACCTGGGGTCGTGACGACCGCATGCTCCCGGTGGAGGGGGCCCTGTTCGGGTTCCGCCAGATGCCCAACGCCGAGTTGCACCTCTTCTCCCGCTGCGGCCACTGGGCCCAGGTCGAGCGCAAGGCCGACTTCGAGCGGCTGGTGATCGACTTCCTCACCCGGTAGGCCCCCGGGGCAACCGGCTAGGCGCCGGCCAGTTCGAGGGGATTGCCGGTGGCGTGGCGGGCGGCCACCCAGCCGAAGGTCAGGCTGGGGCCGATGGTGGCTCCGGCCCCGGCGTACTCGTTGCCCATGACCGATGCCGAGGTGTTACCTACGGCGTAGAGGCCCTCGACCACCGAGCCGTCCTCACGCAGCACCCGGGCCTGCTCGTCGGTCAAGAGGCCGCCCTTGGTCCCGAGATCGCCGGGCACCAGCTTGGCGGCGTAGAAGGGAGGTCTCACCAGCTCGTTGAGGCAGGGGTTGGCGAGGGTGGGATCGCCGTAATAGCGGTCGTAGGCGCTGTCGCCCCTCTTGAAGTCCTCGTCGCGCCCGGCGCGGGCCCCGGCGTTGAAGCGGGTGACGGTCTCGGCCAGGGCGCCGGCCGGCACCCCGATCTTCCCGGCCAGATCCTCGACGCTGCCGGCCCGGTGCAGGGTGCCGATGCCGTACCAGGACTTCGGCAGGGCCATGGCCGGGGGGATCCCGGCGAACTGGTAGCGGCGACGGGCCCTCTCGTCCATGATGAACCACACCGGGACGTGACCGCCCTCCTCCCGCTCGAGGCGGAGCTGATCGTGGATGAAGTTGACATAAGGCGCCGACTCGTTGGTGAAGCGGCGTCCGGCCTGGTTGACGATGATCGATCCGGGCATGGACCTTTCCGACACCAGCGGGAACAGCCGGCCCTTGGGCTGCTCGATGGCCGGCATCCACCAGGCGTCGTCCATCAGGTCCAGGCCGGCCCCGAGATCCTCGCCCAGGCGGATGCCGTCACCGGTGTTGCTGGGCGCCCCCATGCTCCAGTCGTGGTCGACGCTGCTCAGGTACTTGGCCCGCAGCTCGGCGTTGTGGTCGAAACCGCCGGTGGCCAGGACCACGCCGCGGGCCGCCTCGAGGCGCTGGACGGTCCCGTTGCGCTCCACCGCCACCCCGGTGACCCGGCCCGAGGCCCCGTCGCGGATCAGCTCCGTGACCGGCGACTGCAGCCACAGCTCCACCCCGGCCTCGGCCAGCGCCAGGCGCAGCCGGGCGATGAGCGCCTGGCCGGTGGTGGCCATCCGGCGGCGCAGCACCACATTCGAGGCCACCCGGCCGGCCGCCCGCAGCAGCGCCCGCTTGCCCACCCAGGTCCTGGTGGCCTGGCCCAGGTCGTGGAAGTCGGTGGCGGTGATCCACAGCCCGGCCGGGCCCCGGATGCCGGTGTCGAGCAGGTCGGCCTCCATGGTGCCGAGCTTGCGCTTGTCGAACGGCAGGGCCTCGATGGAGCGACCATCGGGGCGGCCCCCCGGGTACTCCGGGTGGTAGTCGCTGTACCCGCGGCACCAGAAGAAGCGCAGGTGCGGGCTCTGGGCCTCCAGGAACTCGAGGGCCAGCGGGGCGGCGGTGGCGAACATCTCCAGCCGGGACGCCGGCACCCGGTCACCTACCACGGCGCGTAGGTAGCGCAGCACGTCGGCCGGGTCGTCGCCCCTACCGGCCCGGCGCAGGGTCGGGTTGTTCGGCGCCCAGATGCCCCCGCCGGAGAGGGCGGTGCTGCCGCCGTACCTGGCGGCCTTCTCGACCAGCACCACCCGGGCGCCGGCCGCCCGGGCGGTCAGCGCCGCCGTCATCCCCCCGGCACCGCTGCCCACCACCACCACGTCGAACGACGAATCCCACTCCCTGTCCATCCCGCCGATGATAAAGAGGGGAGAAGGGCCGCTCCGGTGCTCTATCCCGGCAGCCGGGACACCGGCGGCCCGGCCCTACGGCCGCTCCGGGTGCTACATCCACTCCCCGGAGATCTGCTCCAGCCAGTCCCACCACTGCTCGACGTCCCAGGGGTTGCGGGTATCGGGGTCGGGGCCGGCGCCGTCACGGGCCGATCTCCGGCCGAACAGCTGGTTCCAGATGTCCCCGGCGCAGCGCCGCACCAGCGGCACCACCCGGCTCACGTCCACCTTGTGCACCGGGCCGCTGACCGACACCGCGGCGATGGCCCGACCCGAGCCCCGGATGGGGGCGGCGACGCAGCGGAGGCCGGCCACGTTCTCCTCGGTCTCGAGGGCCCAGTGGGCCGTGCGCACGGTGGCCAGCTCCTGGCGGAACAGCTCCGGTACCACGATGGTCCGCCCGGTCCGCCGGTCCAGGCCGCCGGCGACGATCTCGTCGACGGTCCGGTCGTGGGAGAACGCCAGCAGGGCCTTGCCGGCGGCGGTGCAGTGGGCCGGCATCCGGCCACCCACCCGGGTGGGCAGGGTGGTCGAGTCGTGACCCCACAGCTTCTCGAGGATCACCACGTCGCGCCCGTCGAGGATCCCCAGGTGCACCGAGTGGCGGGTGGCGGCCTGCAGGTCCTGCAGGAACGGGAGCGACCGCTCCCGCAGGTGGGTCCGGCTGGACACCAGCCCGCCCACCTCGAAGAACCTGATCCCCAGCCGGTAGCCGGTCGGCGTGCGCTCGAGCCAGCGGTACTCGACGAGCTGGTCGGCCATCCGGTGGACCGTCGACTTGGGAAGCCCGGTACGCTCCGTCAGCTGGCTGAGGCTCAGCGTCGGGGCTCCGGCGTCGAAGGCCCCGATGATCATGGAGATCCGCCCGGCGACCGACTCACGGTGCTCGGCCTCCCCGGCCGGCCCCATCGCCCCCGTATCCGTCGCCCCCGTATCCATCGCCCTCGTGCCCTCGACGTCCGCCGTCACCGCGCCGATCATACCGCTGGGTGGGACGCGGTGGGGGATCGCCGCTCCGGGCGGCGGCGCCTAGATCGGGGCGGGCTCCAGGTCGGCGGTGGGGGCGATGACCCGCTCGGCGTAGCGGTTGAGGGCGTCGATCTTGTCCTGGAGCGGTTCGCTATCAGCGTCGCGGCCGTAGGGGTTGAACGAGCTGAAGCCTCCGACTGCGTGGGTCACGCCGATGTCGGCCAGCCGGCGCACCCCCTCGGCGGTGAAGGCCTCCATGCATATCGCGTGCACCGCGAAGGGGAGATGGTCGCGCCCGTAGCGGCGGCGCAGCTCCGCCAGGCGGGCCATAGCGGGGCGCAGCTCGTCGAGGGACATGCCCGCCGGCAGCCAGCCGTCGCCCAGCCGGGCCGCCCGGTCGAGGCTCCTCTCGCTGTGACCGCCGATCAGGATGGGCACCCGGGCGCCGGGGTTGAGCCGGATGGACCGGAAGTCGTAGAACTCGCCGTGGTGCTCGGCGTACCCGCCGCTCGAGAGCCGGGAGACGATGTCGATGCACTCCTCGAAGCGCCGGCCCCGACCGGCCCAGGGGACCCCGCACACCTCGTAGTCGTCGGGCCACGGGCTGATGCCGACGCCCAGGTCGAACCGGCCGCCGGTGATGGCCGCCACCGAGGTGACCTCCTTGGCGAAGATCACCGGGTTGCGGATCGGCAGCTTCAGCACCGCGGTGTGGAAGCGCAGCGTCTTGGTCACCGCGCCCATGGCGGCAGCGCAGATCAGGGGCTCGATGAACGGCTTGTTCTCCAGGAACTCCCGGGTGCCGTCGAAGTTGTACGGGTAGGTGGAGTCGGACTGCTCCGGGTAGCAGATGCTGTCCGCCAAGCCGATGCTGGAGAAGCCGGCGGCCTCGGCCGCCTGGGCCAGCGGCGCGTAGTACGACGGCTCGATCATCGAGTACATGGTGGAGAAGCGCACGGCTCGACAGTAAGGGCCAGCCGGAGCGAGGCCGCACTGCGGTGTTTCGTCCACCGGGACGGCCCGTTTCGTCCACCGGGACAGGGCATTG
>JAKAXN010000598.1 GCA_021816565.1 Actinomycetes bacterium | reverse complement strand
CCTGAACCCCTGGCCCCCGGCCTGCGCCTGGCACGCCACCTGGCCGGCCAGCTCCAGGTGGGGTAACCCGGCCGAGGAGAAGAGGGGCAGCTTCTGGCCCCTCACCAAGGTGGTGACAGCATCGATGATAGATACGCCGGTGAGGATGGGCTCGCTCGGGACGTCCCGCTCGATGGGGTTGGCCGGCCGCCCCGCCACCGGGCGCAGGTCCTCGCCGAGCATCGGCGGCCCCCCGTCGAGAGGCCGGCCCAGACCGTCCCACACCCGGCCCAGCCAGCCCTCGCCGACGGGCACCCGGAACGGGTGGCCGGTGAAGGAGGTGGACACCAGGCGGGGATCGATCCCGGAGGTGCCCTGCAGGACCTCGATGACGGTGACGTCGTCGTGGACCTCCAGCACCAGCCCCTGGCGCACCTCCCCGCCGGGCAGGCGGATCTCCGCGAACTCGTCCCAGCCGACCTGGGGGGTGCCGGTCACGAACAGCAGCGGGCCCTCGGCCCGGGACGCCCCCAGGTGCTCGAGTGGTACCTCCGGCAGCACCGCTCAGCTCCCGACCAGCGCGTCGAGTGCGGCCAGGACCGTGGCGGCCCGGCCGATGACCCCGGTGGCGTCGTCGGGCCCGGTCTCGTGGGCGGCCCGGAGCAGCGCCGACATGTCGAGCTGCTCCAGCGCCGACGCCCGTATCCCCCGGTCGAGCAGCTCCAGCGCCCGGTCGTACACGGCCAGAGCCGCTCCCACCAGCGCGGACTGCTTGTCGGGGGAGCAGCTGGCGTCGTTGGGGCTGACGGCGCTCTGCTGGAGCACCGCGGCGCGGATCAGGTCCGCCCCCACCAGCACCAGCCTCTCCCGGTCGGGCAGCCCGGTGACGCCGACCAGCTCGGCCACCGGTTCCACCCGGTCGGCCTCCGCCAGTAGGGCGCTGGCCCGCCGGCGGTTGTCCGCCCACGCCACCCGGCCGGTGGCCGAGTACCACGACGCCACCCCGGCGGCGTCGCGGGAGAAGGACCGGTGCCAGCTGACCGCCGGGTAGTGGCGGGCGTAGGCCAGGTCGCGGTCGAGAGACCAGAGGCAGCGGACGAACCGCTCGGTGTGCGCCGCCACCGGTTCGGTCACATCGCCACCGGGCGGGGAAACCGCGCCGATGACCGTCACCGAACCCTCCCGCCCGGAGGTGGTGATCACCCGCCCGGCCCGTTCGTAGAAGGCGGCCAGCGCCGACGGCAGCAGGGCCGGGTAGCCCTCCTCCACCGGCAGCTCTCCGTTCCTGGAGGAGAACTCCCTGAGGGCCTCCGCCCAGCGCGACGTCGAGTCGGCCAGCAGCACCGCGTCGTAGCCCATGTCGCGGTAGTACTCGGCCACGGTCATGCCGGTGTAGATGCTGGCCTCCCGGGCCATGACCGCCATGTTCGACGTGTTGGCTATGACCACGGTGCGCTCGACCAGGCGGCGGCCGGTGACCGGGTCGTCGAGCCCGCCCAGGTCGGTCAGGGCGTCGGCCAACTCGTTGCCCCGCTCCCCGCAGCCCACGAAGACGATCACGTCGGCCCGGCACCACTTGACGATCTGCTGCAGGAGCACCGTCTTTCCCGTACCGAAGCCCCCGGGCACGGCTGCCGTCCCGCCCTTGGCGATGGGGTAGAGCAGGTCGATCACCCGCTGGCCCGTTATGAGCGGCACCGACAGGCTCTGGCGGGCCCGGTACGGCCGGCCCCGCCGGACCGGCCACCACTCGGTGAGCGCCACCTCGCGCCCGCCGACGAGAGCCACCGGCTGGTCCGGGTCGACCTCGGCCTCGGGGCTGATCCACTCCAGTTGGCCGGAGACCCCGGGCGGCACCACGACCCGGTGGTCCACCCCGGATCTGGTCGGGACCACCCCGATCTGCTCCCCGGGGCCCACCAGAGCGCCGGTCGCCGCCTCCGGGGCGAAGCGCCACCTGACGGGTGGGCCGGTCGGGTGCCACCCCGGGCCGAGCCACGGGCCGGCCCGGTCCAGCGGCCGCAGCAGGCCGTCGAAGGCGCCGCCGAGCAGACCCGGCCCGAGCCGGGCCGACAGGGGCCGGCCCGGGGCCGCCACCGGGGTCCCCACCGACAGCCCCCCCGTGTAGTCGTACACCTGGGCCGTGGCCCAGCCCGGGCGTACCGCCACCACCTCGGCGGTGAGGCGGGCGTCGCCGATCTCGAGGATGTCCATCACCGCGACCCGGTCCAGCCCCTCTATCTCCACCAGCGGCCCGCTCACCCGCTTCACCCGGCCCGTCACTTCCACAGCCCGGACACCTCCCGGGCGAAGCGGCGCAGGACCTGGTCCAGCACCGTCTCGAGGTCCACCGCCGCGACAGTGCTCCCCGATCGCGACACCGCCCGCCATGTCCCGTCCGGGCCGGGCTGCTCGACCGCCGGCGCCCCTCCCCGCGACGCCACCCGGGCCAGCAGGTAGGACCGCAGCCGGACGCCGTCGGGGGTGTCCATCCGGGCCTGCAGCTCGGCCAGCACGCCGGAGCGCAGGGACCGGTACCCCTCGTCCCGGGCGGCCAGCACCGCCATCCCTCCCCGGCGGCGGGCCTCCGCCAGACGGCCCCGGGCCGCAGCCCGGGCCGCGGCGGTCCCCTGCGTCCGGGCCCGCTGCAGCACGTCGGCGCTCTTCCGGGCCGCCCGGGCCGAGATGGCCGCCGCCTCGTCGCCGGCCCGGGCCCGGACCACCGCGGCGTGGCGGGCCGCGTCCTCCCGCAGCGCCGCCTCCACCGGCGCCAGGTCGCCGGCCCACCCGGC
>JAKAXN010000097.1 GCA_021816565.1 Actinomycetes bacterium | reverse complement strand
GGGAGCCGACCTGTTCGCCAGCGGGTCGGGGATCGCCGACCGCCACGAAGAGGCCGGCGCCGCGGACCGCTACCCGGTCGCCCGCAACGCTCCCGGAGGGTGGTCGCAGCGCCGCTACCAGCAGCATGCCGTGGAGAACTGGACCGAGAGCGCCCGGGAGGTGGCCGACGCGGTGAGCCGCCTGAGCGAGGAGGTGCATCCGGAGATCGTGCTGGTGGGCGGGGACCCCCGCTCGGTGGAGCTGCTGATGGGCGCCCTCCCCGGCCCGGTGGCCGGGCGAACCGCGACCGTGGACGGCACCCGCGCCGCGGACGGCGGCGGCGACCACAGCGCCAGGGAGGTGGCGACGATGGTGGAGACCGTCGCGGCCCGCCGGACAGTGGAGGTGCTCGAGGAGTTCCGCATGCACCGCGGTCGGCACGACCGGGCGGTGGAGGGCGTCGGACCCACGCTGCAGGCCCTGCGCGAGAACCGGGTGGCGGCCCTGCTCTTCCACGACGTGCCGGCCGACGCCCGCAGGGCCTGGTTCGGCTCCGACCCCACCGCGGTGGCGCCCACGGCCGAGATGGTCGAAGGGGTGGGCGGCGGGCCGATCGGCGACGGGCGACTGGTGGACGTTGCCGTGCGGGCCGCGGCGACGTCGGGGGCGGCCGTCAGGCTGGTACCCGAGGCCGGAGGACCGGCCGAGGGGCTCGGCGCCCTGCTCCGCTGGTCGGACTGAGCCGCCCGGGGTCGCGGCTGTGTCCGCCGTGCTGACAGGACCTTGTTCTCTAGGTTTGCACCGCCGTTCGCGCGCCCTCTTATAGAGGTAAATCGCAGAGACAAGAGGGTCTGACCCTGGGAGGTGCGATTCATGGCTCAGGTAAGAAATCAGCCAGTCCAGACACCGAAGCAAACCACCGGAACCGCGACAAATGAGGTATGGGTGTCGACCCCGAGCTACGAGTCGGGTGAAGGGTGGATCTACTTCTCGGGCGTCGCACTGATGCTGGCCGGCATCATGCGCTTCTTCGACTCGATGTGGGCTTTCGCCTACAACGGTACGGTCCCGTCGAACCTGCAGAACGCCCTGTTCGGGACCGACCTTTCAACCTACGGGTGGCTCTGGTTGGGCGTTTCGATCGTCCTGTTCCTGGGCGGACTAGGAGTGTTCGTCCGCAGCCAGATCTCCCGCTGGATCGGCATCGCCGCCGGCGCCCTGGGCACCATTTCGGCCATATGGTGGATGCCCTACTACCCGGTCTGGTCGCTGACCTACGTGGCCATCTGCGTGATGGTTATCTACGGCCTGGCCGTCCATGGGCAGCGGCAGGCGACCGCCTGACGGCTGGACCGCTCCTGCCCTGACGAGGGCCCTGCCCTGACGGGCAGGGCCCTTTCCGTTCCCCGGTGGAGCGGTGCCGGGATGGTGGCCCTGGCGTGCAGCGGGCCGGGTCATGGCGCCCCCGGTGTTGTCTGGGTCCACATGATGAAGTGGCTGTTGTTTATCGACGGGGCCGGCCAGGCGGTGATGTTGATCCCGTACTACGGGTGGAATCTGGGTGATGTCGAGCCGTGGGAGCACACCGCCGGGTGGGACACCGAGTTGGGCGTGGGGTTCTTTGAAGGTGACGAGGTGGCCCGGGCCAAGGCGTTTCCGAACTTCGACCACGCCCCCCGATTCTTCATCGGCGGTGCTCTGGTACCCCCCAGAGCGGCCCCTCGCCCGATACGTGCCCGGGGTCAGAGTTCGAGTTGGACGCTCCCGGCGGGAACGAACCCCCCGCCCAATCGTGTAGCAGACTGATACCGTGTGTATGCAGGTTGTAACAAGGGAGGTTGGACAGTGGGTGACCGGATGACCCGTTTCGACGCTGACCTGTTCGACGCGGCGGTCAGCGAAGGCCGCCGGGAGAACCGGTCCGGCCGCCAGCAGCTCGAGCACTGGACCCGGCTCGGAAGGATGTTCTCCGCTCACGAGACGGCAACCCGCCGCCGGATCGAAGCGGCCGTAGCCGGCCGTACGCCGCTCGCAGCGTTGAGCGCCGAGGAGAGGCTCGTCGCTAACGTCGAACTCGACGTCACCGTCCGCGAACGGGCCGCCGGCGCCGGCTTCGGACGGGAACTGCTCGCCCGGGGAATACCAGCGGTAGCCGTCGACGACGACGGCAACCTGGTCGAGTTCGCTCCCGACGGGGCCCACCGGCCCATCCAGGCGGCCGGGCGGTCCGTCGCCGCCGGTTGAGCCGCCTCGATCTCGTCGTCGGACCGAACGGCGCCGGCAAGTCGACCTTCGCCACCCGCATCCTGGCCGCCGCCCGGCCGGGAGTCCTTCGTCAACGCCGACCTCATCGCCGCCGACCGCTGGCCCGACGCCCCCGAAACGCACTCCTACGACGCCGCCCGGATCGCCGAGGCCACCAGGGCGGCTCTCATCGCCGCCGGCCGGGAGTTCATCGCCGAAACCGTCTTCTCCCATCCGTCCAAACTGGACTTGATCGAAGCCGCCGCAGCCGCCGGCTTCTTCATCTCCCTGCACGTGTTGATGATCCCCGAGGACCTGGCCGTCGCCCGGGTTTTCCAGCGGGTCCGTATGGGCGGACATTCTGTCCCGGAGGACAAGATCCGGGAACGGCACCGGCGCTTGTGGCCGATCGTGGCCTCCGCAGCTGAGGCGGCCGACACGGCAGCGTTCTGGGACAACTCGACCCTCGACGGGCCGGTCCTGGTCGCCGAAGCCGGCGGCGGCACCCTCCTCTCCACCCCCCGATGGCCGACCTGGGCGCCCGCTGCGCTCACCGAATCCTGGCCGGCCGACCAGCCGTGACCGCCCGCGTCCTTACGTAGGTACGCAACAGAGCCCGAGGTCGGCTTCGAACCGACGACCTGACGCTTACAAGGCGCCTGCTCTGGCCAACTGAGCTACTCGGGCAGGTTGTGGGACCTCTACCTGGGCATTTGCGCCAGCGGCCCTCGACCAAGTCCCGGTGCGGCACTCGGACGACCCGACAACTGTAGTCATCGCCCAGTTCTCCAAGTGGAGACCGGCGAGGTCGAGGTTCCCCCGGACCTGTCGGCGTGGGATCCTGTTGCGGGCCGGAGATCCCGGCTCGGAGGGAGCGTTCAGCAGTGGCACCGGCACACTCACGACCCAGCCCCGCCGACGGGAGGGCTGGATGACCTCGGACCCAGACCCCGCGCTCGGCGAGGAGGAGCTCCGACAGCTCCTGGTCGAGGCCCGAGCCGCCGTGGAAGCTCTGCTCAGCGCCACTGTGAACCGCCCGGACGACGACGCCGCCCGGGCGGAACTCGCCTGGTTCGACAAGTGGCGCGATGAGGGCGTGCGTATCTGGAACCGGTTGACCGAGCATCTCGCGCAGGCCAACCAGGAGATGGTCTTCGCCGCGCTGCAGGAGATCCGCTCTCTCGGCAGGGCCATCCTGGAAAACGCCGACTGGACCAAGATCGCGCCCGGCTCGGTCGGCCCGCATGCCAGGTTCGCCGATCATCTCCAACAGGCCTGGGCCAGGTTGCCGGCCGAAGGCAGCCCCGAGGTCCTCGAGCTGGGTCGCCGTCTGTCCGAGCTGCGCCCGGCGTTCCGGCCGCTCGAGTTCCGGCCGCTCGAGTCCCGGCCACCGGCCGGTGGCGCCCCGCTCTCGTGACGCATGTCGGCTCGGGGGCACGGGTCGGCGCCTGGGAAGTCCGGCCCAGCTCAGAATGGGACCGGCCCCCCGCTCGAAGGGGGCTCTACGAGGACGCCGTCGGGGCTGAGATCGGACCCACGCTGCCGATCGAGGTGACGGTGAAGGTCGTCCCGTGGCCGGACAGCCCCGTCGCGTCGGCGGCGGATCCCCCGCTCACCCCTGCCTGATAGGAGAGCAGCGCTCCATTCGCGCTGTCCACGCAGGCCCGGGCTGCTTCGTCGACGATCGCCGCGTTCGGCGCCTGGATGTGGAACGTGACGCCCGATGCGCCGGCGACGCGGCAAGGGGCACCCCGGGTGATCCTGATACCCGCCACGTGGGTGTAGCCGACGAGCTGCTCCGCGAATGACGACTCCCCGAAGAGATGGTTGACCCCATCGGGGGACTTGAAGGTGACGTCCTGGACCCGGCCGATGGCGACTGCGGAGCCGTGCCCGTCGACGTCGTAGGTGGTCACTGCGGGAGCGTTCGTCGTCACCACCCAGTCCGTCAGGCTGTGGACCTTGCCCGTCCAGGTCATCGACACGCTGCCGTAGGCGTTGACCGACATGAAGGTGTAGTTCTGCAACCCGGCCAGCTTCGCCGGGTCGAGACCGTCCACGGCCGCCGGCGGGATCTGCGATCGCGAGGCTGATCCCGTCGGCGTCCCGGTCGGCGCCGGGGCCCGGGAGCCGCTCGCCGCACCAGCGCCGCACGCAGAGCCGACCAGGCACGTCCCGGCCAGCAACAACCCGAGCGGACGGTGCCGCAGCCACGACCCGATCACCAATCCGACCTCCTGGTAACAATGCCTCTGGAACCCCGGAGCCCAAGTTCTACCAGGGCGGAGGGAAAGTGGCAGTCATCCGGCGGTCGGCGGCCTCCCACCGGTCGGCACGGTGAAGGTGGTCCCGGCCGGCACCCGGATACGGCCCTCCGGGTGCAGCAGCCACGCCGAGCCCGTCCCGCTGACCGTCCAGGCCCCGGGACCGCCCACCACGGCGGTCATCTCGTCCACCCCGATGACCGTCAGGGCCGGGTCGTCGGGCACCAGCCAGTTGGTCACCCGCTCGGGGAACCGGCCCACCATCACATCGAAGTGCGGGATGACCCGGATGTGGGGCAGCAGCCCCAGCCCGTCGGTCGCCCCCCGTACAGGGTGGCGCCACGACGGCACCCGGGCGGCCATCGCCATGGCCCCGGCGCTGCAGCCGGCCAGTGACGCACCCGCCTCCCATGCGGCGACGATGGCGTGCCACACGGCGCTGCCGCGCAGGGTGTCCGCCAGGTAGGCCGGGTTGCCCCCGGAGAGGTAGATCAGACCAGCCCCGTCCACCATCCGGGCCAGCGCCGGGTCGTCGGCGTCGCCGCGGGTGGCGACCGGGACCACCACCGCTTCCACCCCCAGCCGCTCCGCCTGCTGCTGTCCAAGTCGGTGCCACTTCTCCACCACCGCAGGACCGTCGGGGACGGCAGCGGTGGCGAGCTGGACGTACCGGGGCGGCCGCCCGGCGATGAGCTCCCCCTCGAGGCCGGCCATGGCCGGCAGGTACTCCCCCGACCCGACGAGGGCCAGCGGCCCGGGCGCCCGGGGAGCGGCGGCTTCGCTCACCCCGATCGGTCGGGAAAGCGGTCCCGCACCCGGTCCCATTCGTCGGCACCGAAGTGGCGGAACAGCTCGGAGATGGCCATCCCCGGATCGGGGTGGGCGCCGGTGGCGCGCAGCTGCTCGAGCGCGGATTCCGTCGCGCCCACCACCGCCCCGAGCAGGAGGGTGGGCAGGATGACCAGCCGGTAACCGGCTTCGGCCACCTGGGCCAGGCCGACCGGCGGCGTCCGCCCTCCGCCGACCATGTTGAACAGGCACGGTCCCTGCACCAGGCGGGGCACCGCCGAGATCTCCTCCACCGTCTGGGGCGCCTCCACGAAGGCCATGTCGGCCCCGGCGGCCAGCGCCCGGTTGGCCCGCTCCACCGCGTCGTCGAGGTCGTGGACGGCCCTGGCGTCGGTCCGGGCGATGATCACCAGATCCGGGTCGGTGCGGGCCTCGATCGCCGCCTCGATCTTCGCCACGAACCGGTCGGCCGGCACGACCTGCTTGTGGTCCAGGTGACCGCAACGCTTGGGGAACACCTGGTCCTCGATGTGCAGGGCGGCCGCCCCCCGGGCGCCGTAGGAGCGCACGGTCCGGGTCACGTTGAGCTCGTTGCCGTAGCCGGTGTCGGCGTCGGCGATGACCGGGATATCCACGGCGTCGGTCATCCGTCCGACCGCTTCCGCCATCTCGGACATGCCGAGCAGCCCGTAGTCCGGGTAGCCGACAGTGGCGGCGGTGCCGGCGCCGGTCATGTACACCGCCGGCCAACCGGCCCGCTGCACGGCTCGGGCGGTGATGGCGTCGTAGGCACCGGGCGCCACGACCAGCTCCGGCCCGGCCAGCAGGTCCCTGAGCCGTCGGCCGGGACCCACGCCCTCAGCCCCGCTCACCCGAGCGCAGCGATGGCGGCCTCGGCCACCTTCATGTCGTCGCTGTAGTGACCGCCGCTGACCCCCACCCCGCCGACCACCTGACCATCCACCGTGATCGGGTAGCCACCCCCGAAGATCACCAGCCTGTCGATACCGGTGGGAGCCCCACTGGCCAGAGGCGGATCGCTCTTGATGAAGTCGTGCCAGACGTGCGTGGGCATCGAGAAGCCGGCCGCCGTGTATGCCTTGTCCTGGGCCACCTGCACGCTGAGCAGAGGGGCCCCGTCCATGCGGCTGAAAGCCTTCAGGACGCCGCTCTCGTCGACCACGGCGATGACGAAGGGCTGGCCCATCTCCTCCGCTTTCGCCTCGGCCGCGGCGATCATGCGCCGGGCCGTGGCGGCCGAGACACTGCCCTTGGCGAACGTCGCGCCCATGGTCTCCCCCTCCTGGCCGACCCGGGACATCCGGACCGCCGGCCCACTCTATCCACCCCCCGGCGGCCCCCATCCGACCGACCGGGCGCCTGCAGCGTCAGCGGGCCGGTACGGCGGCGTTTCCCAGGGTGCCATCGGCGACCACCACGACCCGGTTGCGACCCTGCCTCTTGGCCTCGTACAGCGCGGCGTCGGCCCGGGCGATGAGAGCGTCGGGCCCGTCGCCGGTCCCGGCTGCGACAGCCCCGATGCTGACCGTCACCTGCTGCGCCGAGCCGCCGAGGGGGACGGGGGTGCCGGCAACCACCGCCCGGACACGTTCGGAGACCGCCTCGGCCTCGGTGCCGTCGGCGTGGCAGAGGAGGGCCAGGAACTCCTCCCCTCCCCACCGGGCCACCACGTCGCCGGCCCTCAACGCGGCGGTGATGCCCTCGGCCACCCCCCTCAGCACCCCGTCGCCCGCCGAGTGGCCGAATCGGTCGTTGACCGCCTTGAAGTGGTCCACGTCGATCAGCAGCAGGGCCATCGGGGTCCCGTAGCGGCGCCGCTCGGCGAGCATCCGGTCCAGGGCCTCCGACCCGGCCCGCCGGTTGGCCAGACCGGTGAGCGGATCGGTGCGGGCCACGTCGTCGGAGCGGGCCTTGGCCTCGAGGGCTCTGACCAGCATCACCAGCAACCCGGCCGCGGTGAGGGCGAAACCGCCGAGCAGGACCCACGGGATGGTGTGCCCGGCGCGCGCCAGCGGCTCGAACAGGGTGGCCTGCGGCAGGGTGAAGACCAGCCGCCAGGGGGTGTCGGGGACGGCGGCCACGGCATACTCGCTCCGGGTGCCACCCGGGCCGGCGAAGGTACCCACCGGGCCGGGGCTGCGGTCGACCACCCGGGCCAGCCGGCCGGCCAGGGTGCTCAGCGGGCCGGTGCGTCCGCTGCTCGAGGTGATCACCTGGCCGGTCCCGTCGATCAGCCACACGTTGCCGTCCCGGTACGGGAGGGCCCGGTCCAGGTACTGGCCGAGCGGCTGGGAGCTGAGATCGAACCCTCCGCTCACCACCCGGGTGCCGGAGGGGGTCGGGAAGGAGGTGGCGAAGGCGACGATGGGCACCCGCCGGGCCGCGGAGGCGACCACGTTGGACACGGTCGGCTGGCCGGACAGGGCGCGCGCCAGGTGGGGGTAGCGGCCGGCCAGGTCGGCACCGATCAGCGTCGGGTCGTAGGGCGCAACGGCCATGTCCCGCCCGGCTCCGTCGAGCAGCAACGCCGGCCCGAATCCGAATATCTGGCGGAACTGGTCGAACTCGGCCTGCGAGACGGTGGGGCCCGACAGGAGGTGAGCGGCCAGGGCCCGCTCCCCGCCCAGGGTGTAGCCGATGTAGGACTGCATGAAGCCGGCGGCGCTGCTGGCGCGCACCTCGAAGCGTTGGACCACGTCGCGCCGGCTCGATGCCACGGCCGACAGTTCGGCCAGGGTCAGCCCGGCGACCATGGCGGCGAACACCAGCACGGCCGCGAGCCGGGCCGGCCACCGTCGCCCGGGACCCGTCAGGCGGAGACCGTGTCGGGGGACGGTCCGTCGCCGCACCCTCCAAGTATCGACGAGCGGGCCGCGAAACTAAATACTGCACGCCCAGTTGTTATGCGGTGATCGAGACGTTAGGGATGCGTACGCGGCTAACGCGTCCCCCGCTTCAGGGCTGGACCAGGGAGAACTGCAGGGCCATGTCCTCGTCGATCCGGGCGTCGAGCACCCGGCCGTCGAGGGCCGGCGCGACCTCGTCGTCCACGAACACCCGCCACCCGGCCTGCTCGATGACCTCGTCGCCGTCCTGGGGCCGGTCGGAGATGGTGATACCGAGCACCGGGGCCGAGGTGTCGCCCCGGTCGGGCGCGATCCGGAGCCCGGCCCCGGGACGGTCCCCGAGTAGATGCTCCATCGCCTGCGCGGCGTTGTCCGTGACGCTCAGCATGTGGCCGCTCCTTCTGTGTGTCCTCTGCGCCAAGGCGCTACCCGCGCCGGCGGCCCCCAAACACCCCGGGCGGCCGCCGGCACCGCCGACGGGGCTAGACTCGGTCCCGGTTGGGGAGTAGTTCCTCGCCGGGACGTCGACATGCTGGCGCGATGAGCGTCCGGCCCCCGGGCCCTTCGAGGGTGAACGAGACCATCCGTTCGAGCCACATTGTCGTGGCCGGGCGGTGGTCCGCGTCCCGCCCGGCGAGAAGGAGTCGGAACCGGCGTGAATCCCTATGTCGCCCTGGTGTGCTTCCCGGTGATCTTCATCGGGGAGCTGCCTGACAAGACCATGTTCGCCAGCCTGGTGATGGCCACCCGGGGGCGCCCGGCGCAGGTGTGGGTGGGCGCAGCCGGGGCGTTCCTGGCCCACGTGGCCATCGCGGTGACGGTGGGCGTGGCCCTGTTCCGGATCCTCCCCCACCGGGTGGTCGACGGAGTGGTGGCCGCCATGTTCCTGGCGGGGGCTGCCTACGCGGGGTGGTCGGCCCGCTCCGGTGAGGACGAGGAGGAGTCGGTCGGGGGCCTGCGGTCCTCGCGCCATGTGGTGCTCTCGGCCTTCGCCGTCATCTTCGCCGCCGAATGGGGGGATCTGACGCAGATCCTGACCGCCAACCTGGCCGCCCGGTACGGTTCGCCGCTGTCGGTGGGTGTGGGCGCGGTGGCGGCCCTGTGGGCGGTGGCGGCGATCGCGGTGACCGGAGGCAGCGCCCTCCTGCGCTTCGTCAGCGTGCGCCGGCTCAGGCAGGTCACCGCGGTGATCCTGGTGGGGCTGGCCGCCTACGCCGCCTGGTCGGCGGCCGGCGGGTGAGCCCCGACCGCGGCGGCCGGAGCGCCCGCTAGATGGTCTCGATGGTGAAACCGGCGGCCCGCAGGCGGTCGGCCAGCACCGGGCCGATGCCCGTCGCCGGGGTCAGGACACCGGCCCGGTCGGGCAGCCGGTCCCCGTCGAGCGCCAGGGCCAGGGCGCTCTCGGCGAACATGACCGCGGTCGCCTTGTAGCCGGGATCGCCCTCGGCGGCGATCACGGCCTGCACCCGCCCGCCCCCGGAGGTGACGGCGTGCAGCTCGCTGCGGAAGCGGCCGCCGTCCATGGTCTTCTGACTGGGTCCCTCCCCGGGCGCCGGCAGCACCCGGTCGAGCACCAGGCGGGCCGGGGGGAACGACATGGCGGCCACCATGGCGGCGACCCCGCCGGTGACGCCGGCGGCCATGGCCGCGCCCACCGGGCTCGACCCGAACGCCATCACCTCGCGGTAGCGGAAGAACCGTCCGTAGGCCCAACCGGTGAGGGCGTTGCTGCGCCGCACGATCCGGGTGTTGTACGGGGCCATGACGAATGGGGCGACCCACTCCCCGAGAAGCGGATCCCGGTGGGGGACGAAGATGTCCGGCTCGTCCTTGAGTCCGGGCTCGGCGTCGCGCTGCGGGCTGAGGGCGTAGGGGTCCGACACGACCCGGCGCAGCCGGGCGTCCCGGCGCACGGTGTCGACCTGGTTGCGCAGCGAGTCGATGGTGCCTCCGCTCACCCCGCCCCGGCCCCAGGCCTTGAGGACGGTGTCGGTGAGCTCACCGGCACCATCGGCGGTGGCCTTCTCGTGCAGCAGCAGCACGCCGAGGTCCGACGGCACCGAGTCGTAACCGCAGGAGTGCACGATGCGGGCGCCGCTGCCCGAAGCGACCGTGTGGAGGGAGTCGGCGCTGTCCCTCACGAACAGCACCTCACCGGTGAGGTCGGCGTAGTGGGTGCCGGCGGCGGCGCAGGCGGCCACCAGATCCCGGCCGTAGCGGGCGTAGGGTCCCACTGTCGTGGCCACCGCGGTGGCTGAGTGGGCCAGGCTGTCCAGCGCGGCCCGGTCGGCCGAGTCGGCCACCACCACGCCCCACGGTTCGGCCGGCGGCCCGAGCTCGACCCGCAGGGACTCCAGCTTGGCCCGGGACCGTCCCCCGAGGGCGATCCGGGTCCCGCTCGGGGCGGAGGCCGCCAGGTAGCGGGCCGTCAGCCGGCCCACGAAGCCGGTGGCGCCGTAGAGGACCAGGTCGTAATCCCGTTCGGACATGCCCGAAGACTAGATGGGAGCGGGGGCCGCCCCGGGCGTGAAGCGCACCGGGAACCGGCGCGGCCCGGCGATGAACGTGGACGGCAGCCGCTCGACCGGGCCGGCGGGCTCGAGGCCGGTCATCCGGGTCGCTATCTGGCGCAGCAGGGCGGCGGCCTCCAGCCGGGCGAAATGGGCCCCCAGGCACATGTGCGGCCCGCCGCCGCCGAAAGCCAGGTGGTGGTTGGGGGTGCGGGCCAGGTCGAGCCGGTCGGGGTCGGCGAAGACGGCGGGGTCCCGGTTGGCCGATCCGTAGAACACCACCACCTTGTCCCCTTCGGCGATGGGCTGGCCGCCCAGAACGGTGGCCGTCCGGGCGGTGCGACGCATGTGCACCACCGGGCTGACCCAGCGCAGGAGCTCCTCGACCGCCGCCGCCACCAGTCCGGGTTCGGCCCGCAGCCGGGCCATCTGGTCGGGATGGTCGATCAGGGCCTCGACCGCCCCCGCCACCAGGTTGCGGGTGGTGTCACCCCCGGCGTTGACCAGCAGCAGGAAGAACCAGTTGAACTCGTCGGTGCTGAGGCGCTCCCCGTCCACCTCGGCGTGCACCAGGGCGCTGGCCAGGTCGTCGCCGGGACGGCGGCGCTTGGCCTCCGCGGTGGTGGCCGCGTAGGCGTGCATCTCCACGATGGCCTGCATACGGTCCTCGTCGGTGAGCGAGGGGTCCGCCGAGTGCATCACCTCCGTCAGGTGGTACAGCCGTCTCCCGTCGTCGGCCGGGATGCCCATCAGCTCGGCCACCACCAGCGAGGGCATCTCCCCGGCCACCTGCGAGACCAGCTCGCATCCGCCCGACGGGGCCACGGCGTCGACGATCCGGACCGCCAGCTGCTCGATGCGCTCCTGCCAGACGGCCGCCGCCCGGGGGGTGAAGCTCCGGCTGACGAGGCGCCGGTAGCGGGTGTGGTCGGGTGGGTCCTGGTAGAGCATCATGAGCCGGGAGCCGGCCAGAAGCCCGGGGTCGGAGTCGGCGAGCATGACTCCGCCCAGCCACGAGGAGTAGGTGCGGGGGTCGCGGCTGACGTCCAGCACCTCGCGGTAGCGGGTGACGGCCCAGAATCCCGGGCCGTCCCGCTCGGGATGGAACCACACCGGGGCGTTGTCGCGCAGCCACCGGTACTGGTCGTGCGGATGACCGGCGGCGAAAGACGCCGGGTCGTCCAGCGCGATGCGGACGTCTCCCTCGAACTTCGAGCCCACTCCGGCCTGCCTCCCCTCCGGCGGGCCGAGCCGCCGCAGGCACCCGACGCTAGATCACAGATCCTCGAGGTGGGCGGTGTCGTTGAAGCAGCGGAGCACCCAGCTGCCGGGCAGGACCACTATCTCGCTTATGGACCCGTTGGCCGCCCCGGCGAAGGCCAGCGACCTGGATCCGGTGGCCTCGGCCATGATCCGGCCTATCACCCCACCGTGGGTGAACACCGCCACCAGCTCATCGGGGTGGGCGGCGCTGATCCGGCCTATGGCCGCCCGGATCCGGCCGATCAGGCTGTCATCGGATTCCGCGCCGGGGATGACATCCCAGCGGCCCTCCTCCATCAGCCGGCGGGCGATGGGGCCGCCCTCGCTGATCTTCATCCGGTACAGCCCGCCCTCCCACTCCCCGAGGAAGACCTCCCGCAGATCCGCTTCGACGCCCGGCTCCATGGCCAGGGCCTGGGCCAGCGGGGCGGCGGTCTCGGCGGTGCGGCGCAGGTTCGTGACGTAGATGGCGGAGATCTTCTCGCCGTGGCGGGCCCGGCTCAGGCGCCGGCCGATCCGCTCGGCCTGCTCGACCCCGCGGGGGTCCAGCTCGGGATCCCCGTGGCCGCCCACCAGCGGGAACAGCTGATCGGCCCGGGCCGGGATGGATTCGCCGTGGCGGACCAGCAGGATGCTCGTCGCGCCCGGCGGCCGCTCGAAGCGCAGCTGGCGGACCTCGGAGGAGGGATCGGTCACCTGATCATCACGGGCCCGATGCTAGGGCCCCTACCGCCCGGCAGGGTGTCCGGCTGGTCAGGCCACCAGGGCCGGCTCGAGCTCTTCCTCGTCGTCGGCCATGTGGTGGTCGAGCTTGCGCTTGATGCGCTGCAGGGCATTGTCGATCGACTTGACGTGGCGGCCCAGGTGCACGCCGATCTCGTTGTAGGACTTACCCTCCACGTACAGGCGCAGGACCTCCACCTCCAGGGTGGAGAGGTTCTCGGCCATGGAGCGACGGATGGAGTCGATCTGCTCCTGCGAGACCACCTCGTCGGCCGGGTCGCACGCCCGGTGGTCGT
>JAKAXN010000597.1 GCA_021816565.1 Actinomycetes bacterium | reverse complement strand
GGTCAGACGGCTGCTGGGAGACATAGTCAGTCCAGGGTAATGGCGGTTGACGGAAGCCGGGGTATCGGCGAAACTTGTCGGCGATGAGTGCCCGCCCTGCCGGCAGGATCGTAATTATCGTCTAGCGCATCGGTGACCCCCGGTGCGCTTCGCTGACCGTCCCGGGAGGGACGGTCTTTTTGTTCCCAGGAGAAGGAATCCCATTGACGAGCCACAAGATCGCAGTCCTGCCCGGCGACGGAATCGGTATCGAGGTGATCACGGAGGCGCTGAAGGTGGCCCGGGCCGCCGGCGCCGAGCTCGACACCACCGACTACGACCTCGGCGGACGGCGCTACCTGGCCACCGGGGAGGTGCTGCCCGAGAGTGTCCTCGACGAGCTGCGGGGCTTCGACGCCATCCTGCTCGGTGCCATCGGCACGCCCGACGTACCTCCCGGGGTGCTGGAGCGGGGGCTGCTTCTCAAGATGCGCTTCGAGCTGGACCAGTACATCAACCTCCGGCCCTTCGTAGCGGCCCGCAGCGTGGGCGCCGGGGTCCCGATCGACTTCGCGGTGATCCGGGAGAACACGGAGGGGACCTACGCCGGGGAGGGCGGGTTCCTGCGTAAGGGCACACCTCAGGAGATCGCCACCCAGGGCTCGGTCAACACCAGATTCGGGGTGGAGCGCTGCATCCGCTACGCCTTCGACCTGGCCCGCACCCGGACCCGGCGGCACCTGACGCTGGTGCACAAGACCAACGTGCTCACCTTTTCCGGTGACCTGTGGAACCGGACCTTCGAGCAGGTGGCCCTCGAGTACCCCGACGTCGAGACCGCCTACAACCACATCGACGCCTCGTGCATCTATTTCGTCGAGCACCCCGAGCGCTACGACGTGATCGTCACCGACAACCTCTTCGGTGACATCCTCACCGACCTGGGCGGCGCCGTCGCCGGCGGGATCGGGCGGGCTGCTTCGGGCAACATCAACCCCGACCGCACCGCCCCGTCCATGTTCGAGCCGGTGCACGGGTCGGCCCCCGACATCGCCGGGCAGCAGAAGGCCGACCCGACCGCCGCCATCATCTCCGCGGCCATGATGCTGGAGTTCCTGGGCGCCACCGACGCCGCATCCCGAATCACCAAGGCGGTGCAGGGCTACACGCCCGAGGCCGGCCTTTCCACCAGCCAAATCGGCGACGCCATCGCAGAAAGGGTGTAGATCCATGCCGCTCACCACCACCGACAAGATCTGGATGGACGGGGAGCTGGTCGACTGGGACCAGGCCCGCATCCACGTTCTCACCCACACCCTCCACTACGGCTGCGGCGTCTTCGAGGGCATCCGGGCCTACCCGACCGCCTCCGGCCCGGGGATCTTCCGGCTCACCGACCACATCAGGCGGCTCTTCAACTCGGCCAAGATATTCATGATCGACGTCCCGTTCAGCCTGGACGAGATCGTCGAGGCGACCAAGGCCACCGTGCGGGTCAACGGGCTGGACCAGTGCTACATCCGTCCCCTCGTCTACCTGGGTTACGGCGAGATGGGGCTCAACCCCCTGCCGTGCCCGGTCAATGTCTCCATCGCCGTGTGGCCGTGGGGCTCCTACCTGGGCGACGACGGCGTCGCCAACGGCGTGCGCATGAAGATCAGCTCCTGGCAGCGCCACGACCCCAATGCCATGCCCCCGGCGGCCAAGGGGACCGGCATGTACATCAACTCCTCGATGGCCAAGATCGAGGCCCTCAAGGCCGGCTACGACGAGGCCATCCTGCTCTCGCCGCAGGGCTACATCAGCGAGTGCACCGGCGAGAACCTGTTCGTGGTCCGCAGGGGGCGGATCTACACCCCGCCGCTGTCGGCCGGCGCCCTCGAGGGCATCACGCAGGACACCGTCATGACCATGGCCCGTGACGAGGGTTACGAGGTGGAGTACGCCAACATCCTCCGCTCGGACCTCTACACCGCCGAGGAGGCGTTCCTCACCGGCACCGCGGCCGAGGTGGTGCCGATTGCGTCGGTCGACGACCGGACTGTGGGGGACGGGCGGCCCGGCCCGATCACCCGCCGCCTGCAGGAGCTCTACCAGGCCACGGTCCGTGGCCAGGTGGACCGCTACAAGGACTGGGTCGAGCATGTCGGGTGACCACCACCACCTGGTACCAGCCGAGCTGCCGGAGGCGGTCGACGTCTACGACACCACGCTGCGCGACGGCAGCCAGCAGGAGGGCCTGTCGCTGACCGTCGACGACAAGTTGCGGGTGGCCCAGCAGCTGGACCACCTGGGCGTGCAGTACATCGAGGGCGGCTGGCCCGGGGCCAACCCCAAAGACGCCGAGTTCTTCCGCCGGGCCGCAGAGGGGGAGCTGGAGCTCCACCACGCCACGCTGGTCGCCTTCGGCTCGACCCGCAAGGCCGGGGGGCGGGCCGAGACGGACCCGGTGCTGGCCGACATGATGGCCGCCCGCACCTCGGTCGTATGCCTGGTCGCCAAGTCCGCCGAGTGGCACGTGGTCGAGACCCTGCGCACCAGCCTCACGGAGGCCGTCGACATGGTGGCTGACTCGGTCGGCTGGCTCGTGTCGCAGGGCAAGCGGGTGTTCCTCGACGCCGAGCACTTCTTCGACGGCTACCGGGAGAACCCCGGCTTCAGCGTCGACGTGCTGAAGGCCGCAGCCGACGCCGGGGCCGAGGTCCTGGTGCTGTGCGACACCAACGGCGGGAGCCTCCCGTTCGAGGTGGAGCGGGTGGTGGGCGAGGTCCGGGACCGCTTCAACGGCGGGACCGGCATCGGCT
>JAKAXN010000596.1 GCA_021816565.1 Actinomycetes bacterium | reverse complement strand
CGTCATATGGGAACCGAAGCTCGCGTCGGTCTGCTCCTCGGGGCCACAGCCTGCCTGCTGGCCGTAATGGTGGACTGGGTGGTCGAAGAGCTCACGTCCGACTAGGCCGGCCGTGGCGGTGAGGTGGGGGTCTCCCGGGTGCACGGGAGGCCCCCACCGCCGCGCCCCGGAGCGGGGCCTGCAACAATCCAACACCAGTGTTGCACTGATGTAGGGTGGGGCGGCGGGATCGCCGTCGGCGCGGTCCCTCCCCAGGAGGCAGCCGTGATCAACGTGGAGCGCACCCCGCCCCGGTCCCTCGAAGAGGCTCCCTACCTCGACATCTTCGACCCGGAATTCCACGCCGACCCCGACCCGGTGATCCGGGAGCTGCGCCGGCAGAGCCCGGTGGTCCGCACGGTGATGGGGGCCACCGTCCTCAGCCGCTCCGGGGTCCAGGAACTGCTCAGGAACCGCCGGGCCCACAGCTCGCTGATGAACCTGGTCCGCCTCCAGGGCGTCACCGAAGGGCCGGTCCACGACATGGCCGAGGCGTCCCTCCTGGCCAAGGAGGGACCGGACCACACCCGGATCCGGCGCCTGGTGTCGCGGTCCTTCACGCCCCGGGCGGCGGACGTCCACCGGCCGTTCATGCGCCAGATCGTGGACGAGCTGACCTCGGGGTTCGCCGCCGCCGGCACCTGCGAGTTCATGGGCGATTTCGCCGACCACTACCCGGTACAGGTGATCGCCCACTTAATGGGTGTGCCCCGCCAGGACCACCCGCTGTTCGCCCGCTGGGGGGACTCGCTGACCCATATTTTGTCACTGGAGCTGTCGACACATCGGGAGGAGGTGCAGACGGCCCAGAAGGAGCTGTCCGCCTACCTGGGCGAGCTCGTGGCCCAGCGCCGGAGCCGACCGGAGGACGACCTGGTGTCGGAGCTGATAGCGGCGCGCGACGGCGACGACCGCCTCGACGACCGGGAGCTGATGTCGCTGCTGGGCGGACTGCTCTTCGCCGGCTACGACACCACGCGCAACCAGCTGGGCATGGCCATGACCCTCTTCGCCCGCCGGCCGGCCGACTGGGCCGCGCTGGCCCGGGACCCGGCAGGGGCCGCGGCGGCGGTGGAGGAGGTCATGCGCTTCGCCAGCGTGGTGTCGGTGATCCCCCGGGTGGTCACCGAGGACGTGGAGATCGGCGGCTACGCCCTGCCCGCCGGGACCCTGGTGTCCCTGTCGCTGGCCGCCGCCAACCGCGATCCGGAAGTCTACGACGACCCCGACCGCTTCGAGCCGGGCCGGGCCCGGGAGGAGGGTCCGCTCAGCTTCGGCGGCGGGGCCCACCACTGCCTGGGGGCCAACCTGGCCCGGGCGGAGATGCAGGAGGCCCTGCCCCGTCTGGCCCGGGCCATGCCGGGGCTGCGGGTCACCCGGACCCCGGAGTGGCGGTCGCCTCTGGGCGGTATAGCCGGGCCTCTACAGCTCCAACTGGCCTTCGAGCCACCCCCCGTGGGCTGAGCCGGGGGCGGCGCGGAGTGGACTTACGGCTCTGCCCGCCCCGGTGGCCCCCGCCTAGCGTCGGGGCCTCGGCGAGCCTTTCGCCCCGACCCGGCCGCCGGGGCGAGGGGAAGGGAGGTTGCGGTCGTGAGCCTGAACCTGGCCACCATCTTGAGGGAATCCGCCAGGGCCAATCCGAGCAAGCCGGTGGCCCTCTTCGACGGCGGGCAGCTCACCTACGGGCAGCTCGACCAGCTCTCGGACCGCTTCGCCGCCGGTCTCCGCTCGAGCGGGATAGGACCCGGCGACGCCGTGGCGCTGCAGCTGCCGAACATACCCCAGTTCCTGTTGGCGTACTTCGGACTACTCAAGAACGGCTCGGTGGCGGTGCCTCTCAACGTGCTGCTGAAGCCCCGCGAGACGGAGTACCACCTGCTCGACTCCGGGGCCCGGGCCCTCATCACCTGGTCGGGCGTGGCCTCCCAGGCGGCCCAGGGGGCGGCGGCGGCCGGCGTGCAGCACCTCTACGTGGCCGAGGCCGGCGCCCCGAGCCCGGAGGGCATCGGCGTCCCCGTGGAGGTCCTGCTGGCCGACCCCGGCGTGCCGGCGCCGTTCGAGAGCACCGGCCCCGGCGACACCGCGGTGATCGTCTACACCTCGGGCACGACCGGCCGGCCGAAGGGGGCCGAGCTCACCCACTTCCAGCTCTTCATGAACGCCGACACCCCGGGGCGGCTGTTCGGTATCGAGGAGGACGACGTGGTGATGGTGGCCCTGCCGCTGTTCCACGTGTTCGGGCTGAGCAGCGAGCTGAACGTGTGCGTGCGCTTCGCCGCGACCATGTCGCTGGTGCCCCGCTTCGACGCCACCAGGGTGCTCGAGGTGATCGAGCGGGACCGGGTCACGGTCTTCGAGGGTGTGCCGACCATGTACGTGGCGCTGCTCAACCATCCCGACGCCGACCGCTACGACCTGTCGTCGCTCCGCGTCGGCATCTCCGGCGGGGGCCCCATCCCGGCCGAGGTGATCGACGCCTTCGAGCACCGCTTCGGGGTGGTGATACTCGAGGGGTACGGCCTGTCCGAGACGGCGTCGACGACCACCTTCAACATCAGCGCCAAGGAGCGCAAGATCTACAGCGTGGGCAAGCCGATCTACGGCGTCGAGGCCCAGATCTGGAACGACCAGGGGGAGCAGCTGCCGCCGGGGTCGGAGCACCCGGGCGAGGTGGTGGTGCGCGGCTTCAACACCATGCGCCGCTACCACCACAATCCCGACGCCACGGCCGAGGCCTTCGCCGGG
>JAKAXN010000595.1 GCA_021816565.1 Actinomycetes bacterium | reverse complement strand
CCGATGTGCCGGAACCCTCCGCCGATGTGCCGGAACCCTCCGCCGATGTGGTGGTGGTCGGTGCCGGTCCGGCCGGCACCGCCGCGGCGGTCACCCTGGCCCGTCTGGGCCGGCGGGTCACGGTGTACGACAAGGCCACGTTCCCCCGGGACAAGTGCTGCGGGGACGGCCTGACCACGGCGGCGCTGCGTCGGGTGCAGCATCTCGGACTCGACCCGGCCCGGGTGCCCTCGTGGCAGCCGGTGACCGACGTCACGGTGGTGGCCGCCGACGGGCGGCAGGTCCATCTGCCGTTCCCCGCCGATGGGACCTCCTACGCGGTCTCAGCCCGCCGGGCCGACCTCGACGCGGCCCTGGTCGACCTGGCCGAGAGGTCCGGCGCCAGGGTGGTGCAGGGCTGCTCCGTGACCGGCGCCACCCTGGCCGGGGGCGGGACCGGGGTCCGGCTGGACCTGGAGGGCGGCCGGACCATCACCGCCCGCTACGTCATCGCAGCCGATGGGATGTGGTCGCCGCTCCGCCGGTCGCTGGGGCTGGCCTCCCCCGGGTATCTGGGCGAGTGGCAGGCCGGCCGCCAGTACCTCACCGGCACCGGACCGCTGGCCCGCAAGCTGTGGGTGTGGTTCGAGCCGGACATGCTGCCCGGCTATGCCTGGTCGTTCCCACTGGCCGACGGGGTGGTCAACTTCGGATACGGCGTCCTGCGCCCGGGCCCCGACGGCGCCGGAGCGTCCCAGCCGGCCGCCGGCACCCGGCTGAAGGGGCAGCGCATCGATTGGATCGACCGGCCGCACATCGCCGAGGTGCTGGGACCCGGCGCCCGGCCGGCCGGGCCGTGGCGGGCCTGGCCCATACCCGCCCGGATCGGCGACGCCCACCTGGACGCACTGGGCGGTCGGGTCCTCTTCGCCGGCGACGCCGCCGGGGCATGCGACCCGATGACCGGCGAGGGGATCGCTCAGGCCCTCGAGACCGGCGAGCAGGCCGCCCGGGCCGCAGCCCAGGCCGGGCCGGACCACCCCGAGCGGGCGGCCGCCCGGTACCGCCGACAGGTCCGCTGGGGGCTGGCCCTCGACGACCGGTTGGCCCAGGCGCTGTCCAAGGTGCTGGCCCACCCGACCGGTTCGGGCCGGGCGCTGGCCCTGGTAGACGCCAGTGACTGGTGCCGGCGGAACTTCGCCCGCTGGATGTTCGAGGACTACCCCCGCGCCGCTCTGGCCACTCCTCACCGCTGGCGCCGCCACATGTTCTCCAGCCCCGGCGCCTACCCCGTGGCGGCCGGCGATATGCATGATTCGTTCTGCGGCCGCCCCGGGCGCTAGTTTCCCGCCCATGGCTGAAATAGGTTTCGACGGCAAGGTTGCGATCGTCACGGGCGCGGGCGGCGGGCTGGGCCGCCAGCATGCGCTGCTGCTCGCCTCCCGGGGCGCCCGCGTCGTGGTCAACGACCTCGGAGGTTCTGTCAGTGGCGAGGGCGCGGACAAGGGTCCGGCCGAGGCGGTGGCCCAGGAGATCCGCGACGCCGGCGGGGAGGCCGTCTCCGACGGCAACAGCGTGTCGACCCCGGAGGGCGGTGAGGCCATCGTCCAGACGGCCCTCGACAGCTTCGGGCAGATCGACATAGTCATCAACAATGCCGGCATCCTGCGGGACAAGACCTTCCACAACCTCACCCCGGAGCTCTTGGAGCCGGTCCTCGACGTGCACCTGAAGGGCGCGTTCTACGTGACCAAGCCGGCCTGGCTGAAGATGCGCGAACAGGGCTACGGGCGCATCATCAACACCACCTCGCAGTCGGGCGTGCTCGGCAACTTCGGCCAGAGCAACTACGGAGCGGCCAAGATGGGCCTGGTCGGCTTCACCAGGGTGCTGGCCCAGGAGGGCGCCAAGTACAACATCCGGGTCAATGCCATCGCCCCCATCGCCCGGACCCGGATGACCGAGGAGCTCATGGGCGCGGCCGCCGCCAAGCTGGACCCGGAGCTGGTCTCTCCGGTGGTGGCCTGGCTGGCCTCGGAGGACTGCTCGGTCAGCGGGGAGGTGTTCACCGTGGCCGCCGGGCGGGTGGCCCGGTTCTTCATCGGGATGACCAAGGGTTACTTCAACCCGAACCTGTCGGTCGAGGACGTCCGGGACCACCTGGCGGAGATCCGCGACGAGTCGGGCTACCTGGTCCCGGCCAGCGCCAACGACGAGACCGGATTCCTCTTCAAGATGCTGCAGGAGCACGAGCAGGGCTGACCCCGCATCCCGGCCGGGGCCGCCCCGGCCGGGATCGCTCCGGGCCGGCCACGATCGGCCCGCCGGATCGTGGCCGCTAGCCGATCAGGCGGACCCGGTGGCGCAGCTGCCAGCGCTCTCCGCCGCCGCACATCACCCACACCTCCTCGGCGCGGCACCTCACCGGCAGCCGGGTGGCCACGTCGGCGGCCATGGGCACCAGCTCCACCCCGTCGCTGGCGTGGGCGACCGTGAGGTGGGGGATGATCTCGTCGAACTCGTCCTCCCAGGGCGGGGTGGCGAACCGCTCGGCCAACCGGCTGGTGAGCTCCAGGAACGGGCCGGTCGGCTCGGGGGCCACCCACAGCACCCGCCGGCCGAACCAGTCGACCCGGGTCAGATCGAAGTCGAACGCCTTGACGTCCGACAGTTCGCGGTCGAGCTCGGCCAGGTCCGCGGCGGTGATCTCGTCGGGCGGCAGCCACGGGACTATGAGGGTGATGTGCGCCGGCACGCCGGCCGCCGCCACCGGGTCGTGCTCGTGGCGCCAGCGGCCCACGACCGCG
>JAKAXN010000594.1 GCA_021816565.1 Actinomycetes bacterium | reverse complement strand
GGCCAGGAGGGCGCCAGCCGACGCCACGGCTCCGGCCGCCACGCTCAAACGGATTCTCTGGTGGGCCATCGGTCGAGGCTACCGGCGGCTACGGGACGAAAACCGGGCGGATGCAGCCGTCCTCCTTGTCCTTGAACATCCGGTAGCCGTCGACGGCGTCGGCCAGCGGCATGCGGTGGGTGGCCAGGGCGGCGGTGTCCAGCTCGCCCTGCGAGACGTACTCCAGCAGCCGCGGGACGTAACGCTGACCGTGCTGCTGGGCACTGCGCACGGTCAGGCCTTTGTTCATGATCACCCCCATGGGGAACTTGTCGACCACCCCGAAGACCCCCAGCACCGAGAGGGTGCCGCCCTTGCGGCACGCCACCGCCGCCTGGCGCAGCGACTGGGCCCGGTCGGTGTGGAGCCGCAGAACCTGCTTGACCCGGTCGTACACGTAGTCGACCCCGGTGCCGACCGCCTCCATACCGACGGCCTCGATGCAGGCGTCGGGGCCGCGGCCGCCGGTCATTTCCAGGAGCCGCTCCACCACGCTGCCGGCGGCCGAGAAATCCACGGTCTCGGCCCCGAAGCGCTCGGCCAGGCGGAGCCGCTCGGGCAGGCGGTCGATGGCGATGACCCGGCCGGCCCCGAGCAGGAAGGCGCTGCGCTGGGCCATGAGCCCCACCGCCCCGCAGCCCCACACGGCCACGGTCTCCCCGCCGGTCAGGCCGCACAGGTCGGCGCCCATGAACCCGGTGGGGGCGGCGTCGGAGCAGAACACGGCCTGCTCGTCGGTGACGCCGTCGGGCACGGCGAAGCAGTCGTTGTCGGCGAAGGGGACGCGGATGTACTCGGCGTGGGACCCGGCGTAACCGCCGAACGCCTGGGTGTAGCCGTAGATGCCGGCCGTGGCCGCCCCGAACTCGGGCAGCTGCAGGTCCGGGTGGGGGTTGGTGTTGTCGCACAGCGACCACTGGTCGTGGCGGCAGTAGGTGCACTGGCCGCACCCGATGAACGACGGCACCACCACCCGCTGCCCCTTGGCCACCCGCTCGACCGCGGCGCCGACCTCCACCACCTCCCCCATGAACTCGTGGCCGATGACGTCGCCCTCCGACATGGTGGGGATGTAGCCGTCGAGCAGGTGCAGGTCCGACCCGCAGGCGCTGGACATGGTCACTTTCAAGATCACGTCATGGGGGTTGACGATGGCCGGGTCGGGGACGGTCTCGACGGCCAGGTCGTTGACGCCGTTCCAGCACAGGGCGCGCATGATCGCTTCGGTCTCCTTTTCTTCTTCTCCGGTGGGGTCAGTCGCCGTAGGGGTCGGGGGCGGACCGGCCGGCCGGGTTGACCGCCAGGCTGGGCGCCTCGCCGGTCTCCATGAGGCTCTTGGCCCGGTGGAGCGCCCGGATGGCGATGACGCCGGCGTTGTCGGCGTAGCGGGGCCGGCCGCCGTCAGCGGGGTGCTCGAGGTGGACCTCCATGGTGACCTCGGTGGAGCCGTCCGGCCCCTCCCGGAGGCGGGCCGCAGCCCGACCCCGGCTGCCGAGGCTCCAGCGCAGGTCACCCGCCCCGGCCCCGGGCCCGGCTTCGGCCCGGGCCGCCCCGCCGGTGACGAACAGCTCGGCGGCGTTGGCCTGCTCGCCCAGGTAGGCCCGGACCAGGTCCGGGGGCCGCTCGACGGTCAGCGACCGCCGGGCGTCGATCAGATCGCGCACCGGGGCGCCCAGGATGCCGAGCCCCACCCGGTCGAGCACCGTGCGGGCCCGGCCGACGGCGTCGCGCAAGAGGGTGTCTGTCATGGTCATCGCCGGGGTGCTACCCCCGGACGGGCCGGCTACTCCTGCGCAAGTCCGGTGCCGGACCGGCCCGGGACCGGCCCGGTTCGGGGGCCGTGGCGGGGGTAGCAACGCCAGCGGCGGCCTTCCGAGCCGGGCACCGGTTGAGCAGCAGCCGGGGCGAGCCGGGAGGTACACGAAGACAAGGAGCAGCCTGAATGGCTTCTGAACGCCGGTTGGCGGTGGTGACCGGAGCGTCCAGCGGGATCGGCCTGGAGCTGGCCCGCCAGTTCGCCGAGCACTCGTTCGATCTGGTGATCGCCGCGGAGGACGACGAGCTGGGAGCGGCCGCGGCGGAGCTGGGCCGGCGAACGAACGTGCTGCCGGTGATGGTGGACCTGGCCCGCTACGACGGGGTGGAGAAGCTCTACGCCGCCGTGGCGGCCACCGACCGCCCGCTCGACGCGGCCGCCCTCAACGCCGGGATCGGCCTCGGCGGCAGCTTCGCCGTGGACCAGACCCTCGACGACATCCTGCGCCTGGTGCGCCTCAACGTCGAGTCGACGGTGCATCTGGCCAAGCGGGTGCTCACCGACATGGCGGCCCGGGGGGAGGGGCGGGTCCTTTTCACCTCGTCCATCGCGTCGACCATGCCCGGCCCCTACCAGGCCGTCTACAACGCCTCGAAGTCCTTCGTCCAGTCCTTCGCCCAGGCCCTGGCCGACGAGCTGCGCGACAGCGACATCACCATCACGTCGCTCATGCCGGGCCCGACCGACACCGAGTTCTTCGAGCGGGCCGACCTCGAGGACACCAAGCTCGCCAACACCACCAGAGACGACCCGGCGGACGTGGCCCGCCAGGGTTTCGAGGCCCTCATGGACGGGCGGCTCAAGGTGGTGGCCGGCCGCTGGACCAACAAGGTGCAGGCCCAGGCCGGCCGGGTCCTCCCCGACCAGGTCACCGCGGCCGCCCACCGGCGGATGGCCGAGCCCGGCTCCGCCGGCTGAAGCGCCGACCTCC
>JAKAXN010000593.1 GCA_021816565.1 Actinomycetes bacterium | reverse complement strand
TGCGGTGGAGGGACGGGGCCCCGGCCCGTCGGCTGGCCACCCAGGCCCAGGTACCCGAGCTTCTCCGCCCCCGGCGGCTGCCCCCCGGGGGCCGGGTGGTACGGGTCGGCCTGGAGCTGGGCCAGGCGCTGGCCAGCTGGTACCTGCTCGACCGGCGCCGGGCCCGGCTCCAGGGGCGGCCGGAGCTCTCCCGGGCCGGCTTGTCCCGGCGGCTGCGCCGGGCGTTCCAGACGCTCGGGCCGACCTACATCAAGCTGGGCCAGATCCTCTCCTCCGGAGAGGGCCTGTTCCCCGCCGAGCTGGTAGCGGAGTTCCGGCTGCTGCGCGACCGGGTGCCGGCCGAGCCGTTCGCCACGGTCAGGGCGGTGGTCGAGGAGGAGCTCGGCGCCTCCATAGAAGAGGTCTTCTCCTCGTTCGACCACAAACCGCTGGCCGCCGCCTCGATCGCCCAGGTGCACGCCGCCACCCTGCGCTCCGGCGAGCAGGTGGTGGTGAAGGTCCAGCGCCCGTCGGTGGGCACCACCGTCCGGCGGGACCTGGCGGCCATGAGCTGGATCGCCCCGTACCTGATCGGCCGGATCCCGGTCTCCGCCCTGGCCAACCCTCCGGCGCTGGTGGAGCTGTTCGCCGAGACCATCGTGGAGGAGCTGGACTTCCGGCTGGAGGCGGACAACATGCTGGACGTGGCCGCGGTGTTCGCCGCCACCGACCAGCGGTCGGTGATAGTCCCCCGCCCGCACCCGAAGCTGGTCACCCGGCGGGTGCTGGTGATGGAACGGCTGGGGGGCTTCTCCTTCGACGACGTGGAGGGGATGAAGGCGGCGGGCATCGACACCACCGAGGTGGTGCGGGCGCTGATGATCTCCTTCCTGGAGGGGGCCACCCTCTTCGGTGTGTTCCACGGGGACCTCCACGGCGGGAACCTCTTCGTCTGCCCGGACGGCAAGGTCGCGCTGCTCGACTACGGGATCACCGGGCGCCTGGACCAGACCCGCCGGCTGGCGTTCCTGCGGATGCTCATGGGGGGCACCATCAACGACCCGAGGATGCAGCTGGCCGCCCTGCGGGATCTCGGAGCCCTACCGGCCGACACCGACCTCGACGCGGTCATCCACGACCTCGGCATCGACGGCCCGGTGAAGGACCCCACCGCCATGGCTCCCGACGAGCTTCTGGCCGAGATCCGGGAGATGATCAAGAAGCTCCTGGCCTACGGGGCCCGCTTCCCCAAGGTCCTGATGCTCTACGTCAAGGATCTGCTGTTCATCGACGGGGCGCTCGCCACCCTGGCCCCGGACGTGGACCTCTTCTCGGAGATCACCCGCATCGCCATGTACTTCACCCAGCGCCACGGCGAGCGCATCGCCGCCGAGGTAGGGGTGGACCCGCGGACCCAGGAGGTGGACCTGGAGGGGTTCAAGGCGTCGCTCGGGGTCGGCAACGACGTCCAGACCATGAGCTACCGGGATCTGCAGGCCCGCCGGGAGCTGATCCGCCGGCGTATGGAGGAGCACCACCGGGGCGCCCGGAGGCGCTGAGCCGCCGGCGGCCCGGCCGGGCTCGCGGCGCTCAGCCGGCCGACCGGTCGGGGGAAGCGCCCGCCGGTGCACCGGTGCGGGTCCGCTTCGATCGGTACATCGAGGCGTCGGCGGCGGCCAGCAGCTCCATGGCCGAGCGCTGGCCGTCGCTCCAGGCCGAGCCGACGCTGGCCCCCAGGCCGGCGAAGCGGGGATCGGAGCCGGCCACCCGCCCGAGGGCCGCGGATATGCGGTCGCGGATGGCCGGGCCGACGGCCTGCCCGGCGCTCTCGCACAGGAGCACGAACTCGTCACCGCCCAGGCGGGCCAGGGTGTCGCCCTCCCGCAGCACTGACCGCAGCTCGGTAGCGACCCGACGCAGGACCTCGTCCCCGACCGGATGCCCGTAGGTGTCGTTGACGGCCTTGAAGCCGTCCAGGTCGATGAAGAACACCCCGACCCCGGGCCCACCGGTCCGGCGGGATCTCCGGACGGCGCGCTGGAGACGCTCCGTGAGCAACTCCCGGTTGGGCAGCCCGGTGAGGCGGTCGTGGGTGGCCCGGCGGTTCTCCTCCCCGTGGTCGGAGGCGTTGGCCAGGGCGTCGGCGATGAAGCCCGCCATCTCCGACAGGATCCCGACGTCGGCGTCGTTGAAGTGGGAGCGCCGGCCGGACATGACCTTGAGGACGCCCACCGCCAGCCCCCGGTGCATCAGGGGGACGCCGACCACGGACCGGCATCCGCTGCTCCGGCAGTCCCGGGTGTCCACCCTCGGGTCGTGGTCGGTGTCGTCGCAGCGGATCGGCACCCGCCGGCGCACGCACGAACCGGAGAGGCTGTTGTCGATCTCCAGGCGGTCCCCCACCCGGCCCGCCGCCGAGCCGCTGGCCGCCCGGCACACCAGGTGGTAGCCGTCCGCCAGCTCCACCACGGCCCCGTCGGCGCCGGTCAGCATCTGGGACCGCTCGGTGACCACGCGCATGATCTCGTTGACGTCGAGGGCAACCATGTTGATCAGGCGCTGTGTCTCGATGATCTGGCGTAGTTGCGTCACCAGGTCGCGCTGTTCCGGCACGGATGGACAATCGGTGCAACTCGGCGCAAGCTTGAGGACCGGGAGGGTCCCCCGGTCCGGGGGCGTGCCGATCCGGGAAAGCGGACAGGGCCGGACGCGGTGCCCCCCACCGGGGGAGGCGCGCGGGGGCGCTCCGGGGCCTCAGCCGGTAGGCTGGACCGGCTGGTGCCTTCGCGCGCCCTTCCCCCCCTTTGGA
>JAKAXN010000096.1 GCA_021816565.1 Actinomycetes bacterium | reverse complement strand
AGGCGGTGTGGGTCACCGCCGAGAGCCTGGGCCGGGCCGACCCGGCCGGGGCCGCCCACCGGGACCGCCCGGCCGTGTTCGTCTTCGACGCCCCGCTGCTGGAGAGGCTGCAGCTGTCGGCCAAGCGCCTGGTGTTCCTGGCCGAATGCCTGGCCGATCTGGCCGCCGACCGGCCGGTGGAGCTGCACCGGGGGGACCCGGCGGAGGTCCTGGCCGGGCGGCGCCTGGCGGCGACCTTCGCCCCCGTCCCCGGCTGGCGGGCCCTGGAGGAGAGCCTCGACGTGGTCGAGGTGCACCCCTGGCCCTGGCTGCGCCGCCCGACCGGCGGCGACCTGCGGTCGTACAGCGCGTGGCGCCGGACCCTGCGCTCCTGAACGGCTCCGGGCGGCGGCGTCAGGCGGCCGGGCGCTCGCCGATCAGGTCCAGGTCGGCCATGGCGTCGGCCGGCAGGTCGAGGTCGGCCGCGGCGTTCTCCCGCAGGTGCTGGCGGGAGGAGGTGCCGGGGATGAGCAGGATGTTCGGGGAGCGCTGCAGCAGCCAGGCCAGGGCCACCTGCATGGGGGTGGCGTCCAGCCGGGCGGCCACCGCGGACAGCTCCTCGGACTGCAGCGGGCTGAACCCACCCAGCGGGAAGAACGGCACGTAGGGAATGCCGAGCTCGGCGCTGCGCGCGAGGACCGGCTCGTCGCTGCGATCGGCCACGTTGTACAGCTGCTGGACGCAGGCCACCGGCGCTTCGGCCCGGGCCTCCTCCAGCTGGTCGAGGTCCACCGCAGACAGACCGAGGTGGCGGATCAGGCCCTGGCGCTGCAACCCCACCAGGGCACCCCACTGCTCGGCGATGGAGCCCGGCACGGCCCGGCTGCCGTGGTCGCCGCCGCCACCCATGCGCAGGTTGACCACATCGAGGGCCTCGACGCCGAGATGGCGCAGATTGTCGTGCACCTGCGCCACCAGCTCCTCCGGGCGGCGGGCGTGGATACACGCCCCGGCGTCGTCGCGGCGGGCCCCCACCTTGGTGACGATGACCAGGTCGTCGGGGTAGGGCGACAGGGCCCGGCGGATCAGCTCGTTGGTGACCACCGGCCCGTAGAAATCGGCGGTGTCGATGTGGCGGATTCCGAGGTCGTAGGCCTCCCGCAGCACCGCGACGGCGGCGTCGGGGTCGGCTGGCGGGCCGAACACGCCGGGGCCGGCCAGCTGCATGGCGCCGTAGCCGATGCGCGGCACGGCGGCGTCGCCGAGGAGGTGGGTACCGCCGAGGGTGGGGTCGGGCACGGGGAGCTCCTTCCTGCGCCGCCCGGGGGGATCCGGCGGCTCGCCCGCCAGCATGCCTACCCGGGGCCCGCCGCGGGGATGCCCCCTCCACCCTGGGACCGCCGGGGCCACCCTGGCCCGGCCGGCCGGTGGGTAGGTTGGGCCCATGCCCTCCCCCGGCCCGCTCGGTGAGTACCTACGGGCCCGCCGGGAGCTGGTCGATCCGGCCGAGGCCGGTCTGCGGGTGGTAGGGGTGCGGCGCACCCCGGGGTTGCGCCGGGAGGAGGTGGCCACGCTGGCCGGGATCAGCGCGGACTACTACCTGCGCCTGGAGCAGGGCCGGGACCGCAACCCGTCCCGCCAGGTCCTCGAGGCCCTGGCCCGGGTGCTGCGCCTGGACCAGACGGCCACAGGCTATCTCCTGGGGCTCGGGGCCGGTTCCGGCCCGGCCGGCCCCCGCCGGGCCCGGCGGGAAACGGTACCGGCCGGGATCGTGGACCTGCTGTCGTCGCTGGACCTGCCGGCGTTCGTGGAGGACCGCCGCCTGGACATCCTGGCCGCCAACCCGACGGCCACGGCCCTGGACCCCACCATCGTGGCCGGCGCCAACCGGCTGCGGTCCTACTTCCTCGACGAGCGGGTCCGCTCCCTCTACCCGGACTGGGAGAGGTCCCTGCGCGGGCTGGTGGCGGCTTTCCGGGCTTCCATAGGCTCGGGAGCCGACGACCCGGCCACGGCCCAGCTGGTCGGCGAGCTGTCGCTGGCCAGCGAGCGGTTCCGCACGCTGTGGGCCCGCCACGACGTGGCGCCCCTGGCCGGTGGCCGCTCCGTCATCGAGCACCCGGCGGTCGGCACCTTGGACCTGCTCCGCCAGAAGCTGCCGATCGGGGACACCGACGGGCAGATCCTGGTGGTGTTCCACTCCGCTCCGGGGACCGCCAGCGCCGGGGCCCTCAACCGGCTGGCGGCCGGCGCCCGGCCGGCCTCAGACACCCCGGGCCAGCGCCTCCTCGGGTAGGTCCAGCCGGCTCCAGACGGTCTTGGCCGTGCCGTCCCATCCGGTCTGGCCCCAGTCGCTGCTCAGGGAGGCGATGATGTCGACACCCCGGCCGTGGGTGTCGTGAGGCCGGGCCCAACCGCAGCGGGCCGGTTCCGGGCTGTCGTCGCTGACCGCCAGCCACAGCCACGAATCGTGCACCTCCACCCGGAGGGTGACGCAGTCCCGGCCGGCCATGACCGCGTTGGTCAGCATCTCGCTGGTGATGAGCAGGGCGTCGCCGCGGACGTCCCCGGCCCGGTCATCGCCGATCCCGACCCGGTCGAGGGTCTCGGCCACCATCCGCCTGGCCTCGGGTACCGACTCGGCGCAACATCCCAGCCGGCGTTCAACCTGTGTGCTCAAGTCGCCGCCACCTCCTGCATCCGGCCCTACCCCCCGACCGCCGGGCCCACACGTCCGCCGGTCGCCGGGTCGCCATGCCCGGCCGTCGCAGGCCACCGGTAGCGTCGGCGGGGTGATCCTCTACGGCAACGCCTTCTCCACCGATCCGGGGCGCTGCTTCCGGTGGGTGTACCGGGCGGACACCACCCAGCCGATGCGTTGTCCGGGCCGGGTGGCGGCCCGGGGCTGGTGGCGCGACGGCCGGGGGACCTGGTGGGCGGTGGCGGCGTGCGCCGAGCACGCCGGCCCGCTCGCCACCGGGGGTCAGGGGCCGGGGCCGGGCGACCGCACGGGCACGCCGGGCGCCGATGGCCCTCCGACCCGCCGGGGCCGTCCCCGAGACCGGGGCAGGGGCCGGGACCGGGGCGGGAGCGGGACGGCCGGTACCGCGGTGGCGGCCTAGGGGCCGTCCCCGGGGAGCCGGGCGCCGGCGGGCGGGGTCCGGCGGGCGGGGGCCGGGGCGTCGGGACGAAAGCGCCCAAGGGCGAAGCGGCTGTGACATGCTGCAGGGCGGCCCGGGGCCACCGGGCCGCCCTGCACCCGCCACCAGCTATGACTACCGACGGCGCCGCCACCCACTTCCAGCCCGATCCGGTCTGCGCCGGCGAGGCGCGCCGGTTCGTGATCGACACCGTCGACGGGTGGGGCCGCAGCGCCCTCGGCGACGAGGCCGCCCTGTGCGCGGCCGAGCTGGCCAGCAACGCCATCCTGCACTGCCGGACCCCTTTCACCGTGGCGGTCCGGCCCACCCCGGCCGGGGTGCGCATCGACGTCCACGACGACCGGCCGGACCGCCTGCCGGTGCCGCTGCCCGCCGGGGCCGACCCGCTGGCCTCGGGCACCACCGGCCGGGGTCTGCGCCTGGTGGCGGCCATGGCGGCCCGCTGGGGCTACTTCACCACCGACGTGGCCAAGACGGTGTGGGTGGAGCTGTCCGAGCGGGCGAGCGGCGCCCTCGCCGAGCCGGTCGTGGAGCTGGCCGCCCGGCCCCCCGCCGCGACCGGACGGCCGGTGCGCCTGGTGGACCTGCCGGTCGGCGCGGCCATCGCCAGCGGGGTGCAGGTCGACGACCTGGTCCGGGAGCTGCAGCTGCAGCCCGGGAGGATCGCCCCGGACGAGCAGGAAGCGCTGTACCGGCTGCTGGAGCGCAGCGCCGCCCCCCGCCTGATCGGCCGGCAGGAGGCGTTCCGGGCGGCCGGGCGGGGCCAGGACCGCTACACCCTGGAGCTGGCCGTATCGGGAGACGAGATCGCCGCGGTGGGCGAGCTGACGGTGTTCCTGGAGCGGCTGGGCCGCGACACCGACCTGGAGGCCGGGCAGATCCCGCCCGAGGTGGAGGCCATGCGGGCGTGGATACCCGGCGAGGTGGCCGCCCAGTACCGGGGCCGGGCCCCGTCCCCCTTCCCCGGGGCCGCCCTGCTCTGACCGTCGCCGCGGGCGAAAGGTGTCCCGGCCGCCCCATGGCGGTCTTCTCAGATCGCTTCGATGCGGCAGCGGGGACCGGGCGCTCGGGCCAGGCGGCGATCGGCGGTGAGCAGTGGGGCGCCCACCGCTTCGGCCAGGGCCACGTAGCAACCGTCGTAGGCGGACAGGTTCGGCCGCAGTTCCCACACCCGGCGCATGAGCGGGTTGGTGGGGAAGATCCGGACCGGGAACTCCAGCAGATCGCCGACGGCTGCGTCGGCCTGCCCGGGGGTCAGATCACCAATGCCGGCGTGGCGGCGCAGAACCGACATGACCTCGACCCGCAACAGGTCAGGACCGGCGATGGTCTCACCCCTCAGGCGCCGCCTGAAGCGGTGCCCGTCATCGCCGGAGTCGGCGATGACGGGAGCCAGAACGGACGCGTCAACGACGAGCACGGGCTTCGCCCAGAGCGGCGACAGCGCCCTCAGAGGAGAGCCGCCCCTTCGGGCGGCACTCCAGGCGGTCCAGCATCTCGTCCACCGTCGGGGTAGCGGCGATCAGCGCCAGCTGGCCGGCAAGGAACTGCTGAAGGGACTGACCGGCCTGCTCAGCCCGGCGGAGGAGCGCCTCGTGGACGTCCTCGGGAACGTTGCGCACCTGCACGTTGGGCATGCATGCATAATACATGCAGCCGGACGGCACCGGCCCGCCCTGCTCTGACCGTCGCGGCGGGGCCGGCCGGGACTACCCGCTGTGGTCCCCCCGCAGGGGCAGGCCGGCCGCCGGCAGGCCACCGAGGCGGACAACGGACCGGCCGTGAGCGGCGACCGACGCGACCCTCCCGGCCGAGGCCCGGAGCCGGGCCGACCACCTCGCAGGCCGCCGGGGCCCGGCGGCATGGGCCTCGGCCAGGAGGCGGAAGACCTCGGCCCGGCGGCGCAGCTCCTCCTCGCGCTGGCCGGCCAGACGGGAAGCGAGAAACGGTTGCATGCCGCCAGTGTCACCCTTGCCGCCACAACCCGACAGTGGCAGGATCGACGTTGTGCGAAAGGTATCTGCCATCGATCCGGGGCCCATCGAGGTGGCGGTGCTCATCGCCGACGGCCTGTCACCGCTGGAGTTCGCGGTGGCGTGCGAGGTGTTCGGCTACGACCGCTCCCACCTGGGGGTGCCGTGGTACCGGATGTCCATCTGCGCCGCCGAGCCCGGCCCGGTGGAGACCCAGGTCGGCTTCACGGTGCAGGCCACCGCGACGCTGGCCGACGTGGAGAGGGCCCACACCGTGGTGGTGCCCCCCATCGTGGCCCCCGACGGCGGCCCGAGCGACCCCCGGGTGCTGGCCGCCATCGCCGACGCCCACCGGCGGGGGGCCCGGGTGGCGTCGCTGTGCACCGGGGCGTTCGTGCTGGCCGAGGCCGGCATCCTCGACGGGCGACGGGCCACCACCCACTGGGCCCACGCCGAGGAGATGGCGGCCCGCTACCCGGCGGTGGAGGTGGACCCCCGGGTGCTCTACGTGGACAACGGCACGGTCCTCACCTCAGCCGGTTCAGCCGCCTCCATGGACCTGTGCCTGCACATGGTGAGATCGGATTACGGCGCCGACATCGCCAACACCGTGGCCCGCCTGCTGGTGGTGCCGCCCCATCGCGACGGCGGCCAGGCCCAGTACGTGGCCACCCCGGTGCCGCCCCGGGCCGACTCCGACGCCCTGGCCGGGGTGCTGGCCTGGGCCCAGGAGCACCTGGAGCAGGATCTCAGCGTGGGCCTGCTGGCCCGGCGGGCGGCCATGAGCCCCCGCACCTTCGCCCGCCGGTTCGCTGCGGTCACCGGCACCACCCCCCACCGCTGGCTGTGCCGCCAGCGGGTGCTGATGGCCCAGCGGCTGCTCGAGACCACCGACCTGCCCGTCGAGCGCATCGCCGAGGAGTGCGGGCTCGGCACCGCCACCAACCTGCGGTTGCATTTCCGGGCGGAGGTGGGGGTCTCCCCTGCGGCCTACCGCCGGACCTTCCACCAGGACCCGGCCGCCTAGGACCGCGGCAGGTGGGGATGCGACCGGCGGCCCGGGGCGGGTAAGCAGGAGCGGTGAGCGACCGGACAGGAGACACCGGAACCCCGAACCGGCTGGCGCCGCTGCGATTCGTGCTGGTGTTCGGGGTGGTGAGCGGCCTGGCCGACTTCGTCTACGAGGGAGCCCGCAGCATCGTCGGCCCGTACCTGGAGACCTTCGGGGCGTCGGCCGCCCTGGTGGGGGCCATAACCGGCTTCGGGGAGGCGGTGGCCCTGGTGTTCCGCCTGGCCACCGGGCGGTGGTCGGACCGCAGCGGCCGGCACTGGGCCATCTCCATCACCGGCTACGCCATCACGGTGGTGGCGGTGCCGCTGCTGGGCCTAGGCGGCCCGCTGGCGCTGGCCTGCCTGCTGGTGGTGGCCGAACGCTTCGGCAAGGCGGTACGCACCCCGGCGCGCGACACCATGCTGGCCGAGGCCAGCGTGGACCTGGGCCGGGGTCGGGCGTTCGCCGCGCACGAGGCCCTCGACCAGTCCGGCGCCATGGTCGGCCCGCTGGTGGTGGCCGCGGTGCTGGCCACCGGCCACGGCTACCGGAGCGCCTTCGCGGTGCTGGCCGTGCCCGGGGTGGCGGCGCTCGGGGTGCTGGCGTGGCTGCGCCGGCGGGTGCCCACCCCGGCAGCCTACGACCCCGGGGTGCGACCGGTGCAGTCCCGGAAGGTGTCGCTGCGGGGGTTCAGCCGGCGCTACTGGCAGTACGCCGGGTTCAGCGCCGCCACCCTGGCCGGCTTCTCCACCTTCGCGGTGCTGGCGTACCACCTGCAGCACCGCCACGTGGTGGCGGAGGCGGTGATCCCGGTGCTCTACGCCCTGGCCATGGGGACCGCCGCCGTCGCGGCTCTGGTGTCGGGACGGATCTACGACCGGTTCTCCCTGCGGGGGCTGGCGGTGCTGCCGGTGCTGGGGGCGGCGGTGCCGTTCCTGTCGTTCTCCACGTCGGTGCCGCTGGTCTGCACCGGTGCGGCGCTGTGGGGGGCGGTCATGGGGGTGCACGAGTCGACCATGCGCGCCGCGGTGGCCGACCTGGTGCCCCGGGAGCGGCGGGGGGTCGGCTACGGGACCTTCACTGCGGTGTACGGGCTGGCCTGGCTGGCCGGCGCGGCGCTGATCGGGGTGTTCTACGACGTGTCGATCGACGCGGCCATCGCCTTCACCGTGGCCGTGCAGGCGCTGGCCGCCGTGGCCTTCGTCCCGCTGTGGAGATCCACCGCCCGCTAGACCGGGGAAAAAGGGGCTCCGCCGCTCCTTTCCCACTGACCCGGAGGCCGTCGGCGACCGGTCTGCATCAGCAGTGATGCAGCTATGATGCAGATATGAGGACCACCGTCAACCTGCCGCCGGGGGTGCACCGGCGAGCGCAGGAGCTGGCCAGGCAACGCCATCAGCCCCTCTCGACGGTGATTGCGGACCTGGCCGTGCGCGGCCTCGCCACGCTCGACGAGCCCGTGGAAGTGACGACCGACCCCAGGACCGGGTTCCCGCTGATCACCTTCGGGAGGCGGATCACAGCCACGGAGGTGGCTGATGCGCTCGACGATGAATGACAGACGCATCTACCTGCTGGACGCCAACGCCCTCATCGCCCTGGTGGTCGCCGATCACGAACACCACGCTGCCGCGGCCCGATGGGCCGCCGAAGTCGACGGGGTCGCGCTCTGCCCGATCGTGGAAGGGGCTCTCGTCCGGTTCCTGGTACGCGCCGGGGAGGGGCACGCCACCGCGGTCGCGATCCTGTCGGCCCTCTACCGCTCCCCACTCTGCGACTTCTGGGAGGATTCGCTCTCCTATGAAGGGGTTGGGCTCGGGCATGTCGTGGGCCACCGACAGGTGACCGACACCTACCTTGCGGCTCTCGCCAAGAGCCGGGGTGCTCGGCTGGCCACCTTCGATCGGGCCCTCGCCGGGGCACTGCCCGACGAGACCGAACTGATCCGCTGAGCGACCGGGCGGCCCAGGGAAGCGAGCCCCAGCGGCGGCTGGACCCGGGTCGAGCCGGTCGGGCCGTGGCGGCCGGCGGGAGGGATCAGCGGGTGGACGCCCCGGAGCGGGTCCGGCCCCCGGGGGCGGCGGACGGGCGGCCGGCGCCGCGGCCGGCGGCGAACACGAACGGGCGCAGCGGCTGGTAGTCGCCGATGCGGGCGACCGCCACGGTGAGCAGGGAGCGCAGCGCCAGCCAGCCGATGACGGTGATGGCCGCGCCGATGACCAGCCCGGCAGCCACGTCGCCGGGGTAGTGGGCCCCCACGTAGACCCGGCCGAAGGCCAGGAACAGGGCCAGGACGGTGCCCACCCACGCCAGGGCGCGGGTGGCCCGGCCGCTGTAGTGGGCGATCACGAACAGCCCGGCCACCGCGGCACCGGCAGTGATGGTGTGGTCGGAGGGGAACGAGTAGTCGGTGCTCCTGCTCACCAGCACCTCCACCCCTTTCAGGGTGAGGTAAGGGCGGGGCCGGGCCACGGCGTGGGCGATGAGCTGGTTGATGCCCACCGCGATGACGGTGGCGGCGGCGGCCCAGATGGAGGCGGCCACGGCCCGGGGGGGGACGGCCTGGGAGCGGGCGTACCACCAGGCGGCCAGGACCAGCAGCGCGAAGATGCCCACGCCGTAGACGGCCCAGACCTTCATGAAACCGTGGAGCCAGGGGGTGTGCACGGCGAAGTTGTTGACGTCTCGGTACCAGGTGGCGTCCACCGCTGGGGTCCTTTCTGCTGGAGGCCGCTCAGCCGCGACCGGACTTGGGGAGCGCCCGGGAGCGCTCGGGGATACGACGGAGGGCCCACCAGGCGATGGCGGCCCCGATGACCACGGCGAAAGCCACGCTGACGGGGGTGAACGCCGCCGACACCCCGCTCCAGTTGCCGGCCAGGGCCCCGCCGAAGAGGAGCACGGCCTCGCTGGGGATGGGGATGCACGCCGATTCGAGCACCATCAGCACGAACACCGCCAGGTATCCGTGTGCGCTGATCTGCGTGACCACCAGGTGTTCCAACCGTCCCGCCTTCCGAGGCTTCGATTTCGATGATAACACGAACGTCAAGCCCTGGTGTAACGTTCGTTGCGTGGGATGGAGAATCGTCACCTACCGGCTGAGCGGTGAGGGGTCCAGCCAGAGGGTCGGGATCTGGCGGGAGCTGCGCCGCCGGGGGGCGGTGTCGTTGCAGACCGCCACGTGGGCCATACCCACCGGCGACCACTTCGATGAGGGCCTGGACAAGGCGGTGGGCCTGGTGCGCCGCTCCGGCGGGTCGGTGCTGGTGCTCGACGTGGACCCGGCCAGCCCGGCGGTGCCCGAGCTGGAGCAGCTGTACAACGCCGAACGCGACGAGGAGTGGTCGGAGTTCGCCGCGGAGTGCGCCAAGGCCCTGGCCGAGCTGGCATCGGAGGTGGCCAAGGAGAAATTCACCCTGGCCGAGCTCGACGAGGAGGAGCACAACGTGGACCGCCTGCGCCGCTGGTACCGGGAGCTGCGGGCCAAGGACCTCTTCGGCGCCCCCGGCTCGGCCACCGCCGAGGTGAAGCTCAAAGAGGCGGTGGAGGCCCTGGAGGACTTCGCCGAGCGGGTCTACGAGGCCCGCTCCCGCTGATGGGCCACCCGAGCAGCGGACCGGCGGAGGCCGGCCCGGGCCTGGCGGTGCTGGCCCCGGTGTACGGAGCCGGTTTCGTCACCGCCTTCGGCGCCCACGCGGTGGCCGCCAACCTGGGGGCCTACGCCACCGGGCACCACAGCTCCCTGTGGGAGCTGGGCCTGCTGCTCGGGGTTTACGACCTGGCCGAGGTGGTGCTCAAGCCGGTGTTCGGGTCGGTGGTGGACCGGGTGGGGGCCCGGCCGGTGATGCTGGCCGGGCTGGTCGCCTTCGCGCTGGCGTCGGCGGCGTTCGCCCTGGCCGGGTCGCCCCACTGGCTGGGCGTGGCCCGGCTGGCGCAGGGGTGCGCGGCGGCGGCCTTCTCCCCCGCCGCCGGGGCGGCGGTGGCCGGGCTGGGCGGGGCCAAGCGCACCGGCCGGCTCTTCGGCGGATACGGCGGGGCCAAGAGCGTGGGCTACCTGCTCGGGCCGCTGGCCGGCGGGGCCGTCGTCGACGCCGCCGGGTACCGGGCCCTCTTCGCCGTCACCGGGGCGGTGGCGCTGGTGGCGGCGGCCGGCATCGCGGCCCGACTGCCCCACCTGGCCCCCCACCCGCGGGCCCGCTCCGGGGTGAGCGGCCTGATGTCGCAGATCCGCAACCCGGGGTTCCTGCGCCCGGTGCTGATCCTGGCCGCGGCCACCGGGGCGCTCAGCGCCGGGGTCGGCTTCCTGCCCCTGCTCGGCGTCCGCCACCACCTGAGCCCGCTGGCTACCGGGGCGCTGGTGTCGCTGCTGGCCGCCACTACCGCCCTGGCCCAACCGTGGGCCGGCCGGGCCCACGACCGGGGCCGGCTGCCGGCGGCCGGCCCGGCCGCCGCCCTGCTGGCGTGCGGGGCCGGCTTCGCGGTGGCCGCCGCCTGGCCCACCCCCGGCGGGCTGGCCGTGGCCGCGCTCACCGTGGGGGCCGGGGTGGCGGTGGCCACCCCCGTCGGGTTCTCCCTGCTGGCCGCCACCGCCCCGCCCGACCGGCTGGGCCGCACCATGGGCGCCGGCGAGGTCGGCCGGGAGCTCGGCGACGCCGGCGGGCCCATGCTGGTGGGGGCCTTCGCCGGCTTCGGGCTCACCGCCGGGCTGGTGGCCCTGGCCGGCGCGCTGGCCGCCTGCGCCGGGCTGGCCGTCCCCGGCCGGCGCGACCGGGTCCCCGATCCCCAGCCGGGGCTGCAGCCCGACCGCTGAGGCGGCTGCTCCGAGACGCCACCTCATCTGTACGTGGGCGTACCAGCCTACTGGGCTGGTGACGAGCAGCCTGTCCGTCAGCGAGGCCCGAGCCGCCCTGCCCCGGCTCCTCGACCGGGTCAGCGCCGGCGACGAGGTGACGATCACCCGCCACGGGAAGCCCGTGGCAGTCCTGGTGCGGCCCGACACCCTCCGGGCCCGCCGAGCCGAGGAGGCCCTGGCCACGGCGCAGCGGGTCCGGGAGGCCATGGAGCGCGGACGGCTCTCGCCGCTGGCCGCCCGACCGGCCCTGCGCCCGGAACGGGCCGAGGCCCTCCTCGACGAGCTGCGCAGCAGCCGGTCCCGACGCCCCTAGCGCCGGTCGGCGATGGACGCGTTCGACGCCGACGTGCTCATCTACGCCGCCGTAGCCGGCCACGAGCCCGGACGGCGGGTGCGGGCCCTGTTCCGGGCCGCGCCCGCAGATGCCACTCCGGTCGGAGTCGGGTCGGTGCTACTCGTCCCGGAGTTGCTGACCAAGCCTCTCCGGGACGGCGCCGCCGATGAGCTCGCCGAACTGGGCTCCCTGCTGGGCCGGCTCCATCTGCTTCCGGTGGACGAAGCCACCGCCGAGCTGGCCGCGGCGTTGGGCGCCGGCTACGGGTTGCGCGCCGCCGACGCCGTGCATCTGGCCACTGCGGTCGGCGCCGGCGCGGACCGTTTCGTGACCGACAACCGCAGCGACTTCCCCAAGTCCATCCGCGAGATCGACGTGGTCTACCCGCAGGAGCTGCCCGACCCGGCCGACCCGTGACCGGCACCGGGCGGCGGCCCGGCCGGGGGTGCGGGTGCCGCGGCGGCGCCGACCGCCGCAGGGCCGAGGGGCCGGAGGGGGTGGGCCATCCGATGGCGGCGACGCCGGCTCGCAGCCCCGGCCGGCGGAGGCGATCAGCACCCCGACCCCGCCGGCCCAGGCGCCGCCCAGCTGCCCGAGCGCCTGCGCCGCGCCCGGCGCCCACGTGGCGGACCCGGCGATCAGCCACCCGCCCAGCCCGACCAGCAGCAGCCCGGCCAGCCGGCGTCGCATCACGGGATGGATCGTAGGAATCCCCGGTGACGGGCCCGTGGCCGGGCGGTTAACAGCGGGCGAAACCTGGGACGGCCCGCCGGTCAGCCCCAGGCCGACAGCCCCAGCCGGACGGCCAGGGCCAGGCCGCACAGGGCGATCAGCGGCCTCAGCACCCGGACCGGCATGCGCCGCATCACCGGCGGGCCCATCCGCCCGCCCAGGAGGAACCCGGCGGCCAGGGGCAGCACCGTCAGCCAGCTGACCGGGCCGAAGAGGGCGAACGCCGCGGCGGCCACGGTGTTGGCGCAGAGGAACGTCACGTTCTTCACCCCGTTGGCCCGGGGCACGGTCTCGCCGGTGATGTAGAGCAGGAGGGCCACCATGGCGGTGCCGGCGGCGGCGCCGAAGTAGCCGGCGTACACCCCGAGCGCGAAGGTGGCGGCGGGCAGCTGCAGCGGGTCCGGCCCGGTGACGGCGCCGGCCCGCCGGGCCGGGTGGGGCCGGAGGAACACCGCCAGCGAAGCCACCGCGATGAACGCCGGGACGACCCGGGTGAACACGTCGGTCGGCGTGGCCAGCAGCAGCACCGCCCCGAGCAGGGCCCCGACGGCGGCCAGGACGGCCAGCCGGCGGACCCGGTCGGCCTGGCCGGCCAGCTCCGGGCCCGACGACACCGACGACCCGATGCCGCCGAACACGTTGGCCACGGTGCTGGTGACGTTGGCCGACACCGGGGCCAGCCCGAAGGCCAGGAGCCCCGGGTAGGCCACCAGCGACGCCACCCCGGTGACAGCGCCGGCCAGGCCGGCGGCCACCCCGGTCGCCACCAGGAGGACGGCGTGCACCGCCTCACCCATTGCGCCTGCCCACCCCGGCAGGGTACCGGGCCGGCCCGGTCAGCCCCCCAGGGGGTCGGTGGCCGGGGAGGCGTCGGTCCAGTACTGCGACAGGTACACGTCGCTCCCGGCCAGGGACCGGTCGGCGGTGGCGGTGTAGGGGCGCTCGGAGTTCTCCAGGACCATGCCGGTGCCC
>JAKAXN010000095.1 GCA_021816565.1 Actinomycetes bacterium | reverse complement strand
GCCAGCTGGTGGCCGACGGGTGGGACTGCCACGTCGCCGTGCCCGGCCCAGCCCGGCTGGCCTCAGAGTACGCGGCGGCCGGGGCGGTGCTCCACGTGGTGCCCATGGAGCGTCTGACCACCTCCGGAGGGGCCGGCCGCTGGGCCCGCTACGCCGCCCGGTGGCCGCTCAGCGTGCTGCGGCTGGCCCGGCTGGTGCGCGCCGTCGACGCCGGGGTGGTGCACACCAACTCGCTGCATTCCTGGTACGGCTGGGCCGCGGCGGCCCTCACCGGCCGGCCCCACGTGTGGCACGCCCGGGAGATCGTGTTCCAGTCGGGGGCGGCGCTGCGGGTCGAGCGGTTCCTCACCAGCCGCTTCGCCGACCGGGTGGTGGCGGTCTCCGAGGCCGTCGCCGCCCAGCTGGATCCCCGCCGGACCGTGGTGATCACAGACGAGGCCGACCCGGCGCGGTTCGCGCCGGGCCGGGCCGGGCGCTTCCGGTCCGCCGTCGGGATCGGCGACGGCGTCCCGCTGGTGGGCTCGGTGGCCAGGGTGGACACATGGAAGGGATTCGACACCCTCCTCGACGCGTTCGGGGACCTGCGCCGGGCCCGCCCGGAGGTCGAGCTGGTGGTGGCCGGGGCGGCGGTGCCGGGCAAGGAGGGATACGCCGCAAGGCTGCAGGCCCGGGCTGCGGCCATGGACGGAGTCCGCTGGTTGGGGCCCCGCAGCGACGTGGCGGAGCTGATGGCTGACCTGGACGTGTTCGTGCAGGTGTCCACCGAGCCCGAGCCGTTCGGCCTGGTGGTGGTGGAGGCCCTGGCGTCGGGCGTCCCGGTGGTGGCCGGAGCGGCGGGCGGTCCGCTGGAGATCCTGGGCCCGGCTGCCGCCGAGGCTCCCACCCCGGCCGGCCGGCTGGTGCCGCCCGGGGACCCGGCGGCCCTGGCCGAGGCGGTACTGCAGCTGCTCCCCCCGGGTCCGTCCGGCGTCACCCGGCGCCGGGCCCGGAGCGCGCTGCGCTCTCCCGCCACGGGTCGGTTCAACGCCCTGTTCGCCTCCGTGACCGGGGCGGCGGGCCCCGGTCAGGTCCCGGAGAGCACGTCCCGGTAGGCCCGTTCCATGGCGTCCGCGGCGGCCGGCCAGCTGTAGGCCCGGGCCCGGTCCAGGCCGGCGCGCACCAGCTCGGCCCGACGGGTGCCGTCCTCGAGCACCCGCCGGAGAGCACCGGCCAGGGACACCGGATCGCCGGGCGGGACCAGCTCGGCGGCCGGGCCGACGGTCTCGGGGATGGAACCGACCGCGGTGGCCACCACCGGAACGCCGCACGCCATGGCCTCGAGAGGGGGGATCCCGAACCCCTCGTAGAGCGACGGGTAGGCGAACGCCGAGGCACCGGCCAGGAGCGCACCGGCGTCATCGACCCATCCGACCCGGCGGATCCGGGCGGCGAACGGGGATTCCCCGGCGGCCCGCCGCACCTGGTCCTCCGCCCAGCCGGGGGGGCCGGCGATGCACAGCTCCAGCTCGGGCAGGTCATCGGCCAGCAGGTCGAAGCTGCGGATCAGGGTCGGTAGGTCCTTGCGGGGCTCGGTGCGACCCAGGGCCAGCACGTAGGGCGGCCCCCCGCCCCGGGATCGGGTCGGAACCGAAGCGGGGATCCCAGGGGGGACGACCTTGATCCGGTCCGGATCCACGCCGAAGTGGGTCGCGACCTCCCCGGCCACGTGACGGCTGGCCGTGTGAACCCAGGCCCCGCTATCCACCGCCCGGCTCACCAGGAGGGGGTACATCCGCGACGTCGGGGTGCACAGGTCCGGGCGGTGCAGCGCGGTCAGGTCCCAGACCGACACCAGGCGCCGGGCCCGGCTGCTCGGCGGCACGACGAAATTGGTGCCGTGCACCAGGTCGGCCGGCCCGGTCCACCACTCGCCCGGAGGCCAGTCCCAGCGGCGCCAGGCGTCGATGAGCAACCGGGCCGGCGCCGGCCGGGAGCGGGCCCTGGCCCCGGCCGGCAGGTGGCTCGCCACAGCCCTCCAGGCCCGGGCCGTGAGCCCGTAGCCCACCAGGTCCAGGCCCGGGCGGCCGGCCAGGTGGTCCACGAAACCGGCCACGGCCACGCCTATGCCGGTGCGCTGGCCGAGCAGCGGGGTGACGTCGAGGGCAACGGTCGGCACGGGCCCGGGAGCGTACCGGGCCCGGATAGGGTTCAGCGATGATCGTGGCTCTGGCAGGTGGCGTCGGTGCGGCGCGGATGCTGGGCGGGCTGGTCTCGGTCGTCGACCCCGGGGACATCACCGCGGTGGTCAACACCGGGGACGACACCGTCATGCACGGCCTGCACATCAGCCCCGATCTGGACACCGTCACCTACACCCTGGCCGGGATGATCAACCCGGAGACCGGGTGGGGCCTGCGGGACGAGTCGTGGGCGGCCATGGCCGAGCTGCGGGCCTACAGCGGCGGCCGCCTCGGCTGGTTCAACCTCGGGGACCGCGATCTCGGCACCCACCTGTACCGGACCACCCGGCTGCTCGAGGGCGCCCCCCTGTCGGATGTGGTGGCGGAGGTAGCCGCCCGCTGGGGGGTGGGGGTGCGGCTGCTACCCATGTCCGACGAGCGGGTCGAGACCCGGGTGGTCATCGACGACGGCAGCGGGCCGGGCCGGGAGGTGGCCTTCCAGGAGTACTTCGTCCGGGCCCGCCACGACGTGCCGGTCAGGGCGGTCGAGGTGGTGGGGGCAGCCGAAGCCCGGCCCGCCCCGGGCGTGCTCGAGGCGGTAGCCGGGGCCGACACCGTCCTCATCTGCCCCTCCAATCCGGTGCTGTCGATCGGTCCGGTCCTGGCCACCGGGGGCCGAGAGGGCATCGGGGCCGCCGTGCAGGCCCGACGGGACGTCACCGTGGCGGTTTCGCCCATCATCGCCGGGCGGGCCCTCAAGGGTCCGGCCGACCGGGTGCTGGCCGAGCTCGGGCACGAACCGTCGGTGGTGGGGGTGGCCCGCATGTGGGCGCCCTACGCAGCCACGCTGGTGATCGACGAAGCCGACGCCGGGCTGGCCCCCGAGGTGGAGGCGGCCGGCATGGCCGCCGTGGTCGGCCCGACGGTCATGTCCGGCCCGGCCGAGGCCGCGGCCCTGGCCCGCATGGTCCTGGCCGCGGGGCCCGCCGGCCGGCGGCCATGAGCATCTCGCTTCTGCCGGTGGAGGGGATCCCCGAGATCCACCCCGGCGACGATCTGGCCGCGATCATCGCCGAGCGGGCCGGGCTGCAGGCCGGCGACGTGGTGGTGGTGACCCAGAAGGTGGTCTCCAAGGCGGAGGGACGGCTGGTCCCGGTGGACCCGGCCGATCCCCTCTCGCACAAGGTGCACGTGGAGGCGGAGGCCGTCCGCGTCCTGCGCCGCCGCGGCGAGCTGGTGATGACCGAGACCCGGCACGGCTTCGTGTGCGCCAACTCCGGCGTGGACCTGTCCAACGTCGAGCACGGGTGGGCTGCGCTGCTTCCCGTCGATCCCGACCGGTCGGCCCGCTGGATACGCGACGGTCTGCGGGCCCGCACCGGGCTCGAGCTGGGCGTCATCGTGTCCGACACCTTCGGCCGGACGTGGCGCCGCGGGGTCACCGATGTGGCCATCGGCACGGCCGGGGTGGCCGCCGTGGTCGACCTGCGGGGCACCACCGACGCCCTGGGCCGGGAGCTGGCGGTGACGGAGGTGTGCGTGGCCGACGAGCTGGCCGGCGCCGCCGAACTGGTCATGGGCAAGTCGGCCGGGGTGCCCGTGGCGATCGTCCGGGGGGTGGACCCAGGGTGGCTGAGGGAGTCGTCGGTGCGGGCCGAGATCGTCCGGCCCCACGGCGAGGACCTGTTCCGCTAGGGGACCTGCTGCCTCCACCAGTCCAGCACCGCGGCCGTCCCCTCCGGGAGGGACGTCCAGGGCCGCCACCCGAGGTGGATGGCGGCCCGGCCGGGGTCCAGGCAGCTGCGGGCCACCTCGTCGGGGCGGGCCGCTCCCCTTTCGGGCGCCGGACCGGAGCCGGCCGCTGCGGCCATCATCCGGTAGAGGTCGGCGATGCTGGTCTCGGTGCCGGTCCCGATGTTGAGCACCAGCCCACCGCCTCGCTCGGCGGCCCGGGCGAAGGCGTCGACGACGTCGTCGACGAAAACGAAATCCCGGGTCTGGCCGCCCCGGCCGAACACCACACCGGGCTGGCCGGCCACCAGACGCTCGGCGAAGGCGGCCACCACCGCCGAGGATCCCCGGGGCACCTGCCGGGGACCGTACACGTTGGCCAGGGCCAGGGACGTGAACTCGAGGCTGTGCATCTCCCGGTAGGCCAGCAGGTACTCCGACACGACCTTCTTGGCCACCCCGTGGGGGGTGACCGGCCGCTGCGGGTGGGACTCCCGGACCGGTAGGTCGGCCGGGGCCGGAACGCCGTAGATACTGCCCCCGCTCGAGGCGAAGACGATCTTGGTCGCCCCGCAGAGCCGGGCCGCCTCCATCACCCTCAGTGAGCCCATCACGTTGACGTCGGCGTCGAGCAGGGGGTCCCCCGCTCCCGTCCCGGGATCGGGAGGGGCGGCCAGATGGAACACCACCTGGGGCCGGCACCTCTGCATCAACTCACCCACGGCCGGGGATCTGATGTCGAACTGGTGGAACGTCAGGCGACCGTCCGGGCTGCGCCGGGCTTCGGCCAGGTTGGCCAGGCTGCCGGAAGACAGATCGTCCACCACGTCCACCTGGTGGCCCTCGGCGAGGAGCCGGTCGACCAGGTTGGAGCCAATGAAGCCGGCACCGCCGGTCACCAGGGCCCTCAAGGCCGCCTTCTCAGGACGGCTGCGGGAGGCGGGCGGCCGACAGGACCGCCCCGGCCTCGACGGTCCACCGGTCTCCGATGACCGACAACTGCTCCACGCGCGCCCCGGCGCCGATGCGGGCGCCCGGCCCGATCACCGAGTCGAGCACGACGACGTTCTCGCCGATGTCGGCTCCGTCCATCACCACGCTGCGCTCGACCACCGCGCCGGCGCCGACGGTGACGTCGTCGCCCACCACGCTGGCCCGGGCCACCCCCCCACCCGGCCAGGAGCGCTCCTCCGGCGGTGCGTAGGCCAGGTTGGCGGCCAGGTAGGCCTTCGGTGTGCCGGCATCGAGCCACGGGGAGTCGGAGCCCAGGGCGTACAGCCGGCCCTCCGCCACCAGAGCCGGGAAGGTCTCCCTTTCGATCGACACCCGCCGGCCGGCCGGGATCCGGTCCAGCACCGACGGCTCCAGTACGTAGGTGCCGGCGTTGATGAAGTTGGTCGGCGCCTCGCCCGGCGGCGGCTTCTCGATGAAGGCGATGACCTGCCCGTCGTCGCGGGTGGGTACCACCCCGAACGCCGAGGGGTCCTCCACCGGCGTCAGGGCGATGGTGGCCTCGGCCCCGTTCCGGCGGTGGAAGGCCACCAGGCCGCTTACGTCGAGGCCGGTGAGCACGTCGCCGTTGACCACCACGAACGTCTCCGACAGGCCGCCCTCGGTGGCGGCGAAGCGAATGGCGCCAGCGGTGTCGAGCGGGGAGTCCTCCACCGCGTACTGCAACCGCACGCCCGAGCACTCACCACCCGGATACGCCTTGAGGAAGGCGTCGGGCCGGTACCCGAGCGACAGGACCGCCTCGTCCACACCGTGGGACGCCAGCCAGTCCATGACCCGCTCGATCATGGGCCGGCCCCCGATGGGGAGCATCTGCTTCGGGGTGGTGAGGGTGAGCGGCCGCAGCCGCGTGCCCTCGCCGCCCACCAGGACGACGGCCTTCACTTGGCGGTCGTGGGGGTGGTCGTAGCCGCCGGCTTGGCCGCGGTGGTCGGAGTGGTGGTGGCCGGGGCGGCGGTGGTCGGCGTGGTCGCGCCCGGCACGGTGGTGGTCGTGGGTGTGGAGGAGGCGGCCAGCTTCGACAGCTCGGCGTTGACCGAGGCCGGCGGCGCCGGGATCTTCGACTCCTGCGAGGCCGGGACGAAGGCGATGGTCAGAAGCGCCTGGTCCTGGAGCGGGACGCTGCGGGGGTCGAGCTTGGGCAGCTGGCCCTTGGCCCCGTTGTAGAGCTGGCCGACGGTGTCGCCGATGTAGGCGAACTGCTTGATGTACACGTGCCCGGGCTGGCCCTCGCAGGTGTTGCCGTCCTGGTAGAGGGTGCCGCCGGGGACCTTCAGCTCAGCGGCGTTGAGCGTCATCCCGACAGCACTGGCGAATTTGCCCAGTGTGGCGTTCTTCCCGGCCGAGGCCTTCACCGTCGGGTGGATGTTGATGATCCCGGGCTGCCTGGTCGTGATCCCCTGGGGATCGGGGGACTTGGTGCTGATGGGATCGAGGAACTTGCCGCAGGCGTACACCGCGTACCCCTCGTTCCACGTCGTGCCGACCGTCGGGGGGGTGTTGCCGGCGTTGTTGATCTGCGCCAACCGGCGGTCCCGGCTGGCCACGGTGCCGGCCACCCCCAGGATCACGATCAGCGCGATGATGCCGAAATAGCTCCATGGGGTCTGACGGCGGTGGGACCGCCTCCCACCGATGCCGGCGGCGCGCGCCACCTTCTTGCTGGAAGAAGCCTTGCCCATAGCGTTGCTCAGGGTAGCGGGCGGGCGGGCCCCGGCCCAGCCGGGCGGTGGCTGGGACCGGCCAGCCGGCGGCGGGCCCCGGCCACCACCAGCCGTCCGACCAGCCCGACGAGCACCAGCGGCAGCGCCGCCCGGCGACCCCCGGTGGTGGTGCGCCGGGCGAAACGCCACATGGACAGGTGGTGGGCGGCGAGCATGCGGTAGGGGTGCTGGTCGGCGGAGACACCCTGGGTGTGGACCACCTCGGCGTCCGGCTGGTAGGCCACCCGCCATCCGGCCCGGCCCAGGCGCCAGCACAGGTCCACGTCCTCCATGTACATGAAATAGGACGGGTCGAACCCGCCGACCGAGTCCCACGCCGTCCGGCGGATCAGGAAGCAGGCGCCCGACACCCAGTCCACGGTGGCCTGCTCCCGGTGGTCCCAGTCCAGCAGCCGGTAGCGGCGGGTGAAGGGGTTGCCCGGCGCCACCATGCCGAACAGGCCGTGGCCCATGGCGTCGACCATGTCGGGGAAGGTGCGGGCCGAGGGGTACAGGGAGCCGTCCGGGTTGGACAGGCGGGGACCGACGACACCGACGGCTGGATCGGCGGCCAGCGTGGCCACCAGGGTGTCGACGCAACCGGGCAGCACGTCGAGATCCGGGTTGCACACGAGCAGGAACTCCGCCTCCTCCACCCGCCGGTCCGAGGCCCCCAGGTTGGCGGCCCGGCCGTAGCCGACGTTCCCACCGCTCTCCACCCACGCGGCGCCGGTGGCCCCGACCACCTCCCGGGACCCGTCGGTCGAGCCGTTGTCGACGACCACGACCGGCTCGACCCCCTCGGCCGACAGCGAGGCCAGGCACACCTCCAGATGGTCCCGGGCGTTGTAGTTGACGACCACCGCGGCGACGGACCGGGCCCGGCTGCACCCCGGCGTCACCGCGGTCACCGGCGGAGCCGGTCCCTGAACCAGTCGACGGTCCGGGCCAGCCCGTCCCGGACCGGGGTGGTGGGCTCCCAACCCAGCCCGCCGCGGGCCAGGGTCAGGTCCGGACGGCGCTGCGACGGGTCGTCGACGGGCCGCTCGACGAACGAGATCGTCGAGGAGGAGCCGGCCAGCTCGACGATCAGCTCAGCCAGCTCCAAGACGGTGCGCTCGTCGTCGTTGCCGATGTTCACCGGACCGGTGAGATCGGACTCCATCAGGGCGATCAGACCGTCGACCTCGTCCTCGACGAAGCACAGGCTGCGGGTCTGGCTGCCGTCGCCGTACACGGTGATGGGCTCGCCCCGGAGGGCCTGCGTCACGAAATTCGACACCACCCGCCCGTCATCGGGGCGCATACCGGGTCCGTAGGTGTTGAAGATGCGGGCCACCCGCACGGCGGTCCCGTGCCGGCGGTGATGGGCCATCGTGAGGGCCTCCGCGAAGCGCTTGGCCTCGTCGTAGACCGACCGCGGCCCCACCGGGTTGACGTTGCCCCAGTAGGTCTCCGGCTGGGGGTGCACGAGGGGGTCCCCGTACACCTCGCTGGTCGACGCCTGCAGGAAGCGGGCGTCGTGGCGGCGGGCCAGGTCGAGCAGGTTGGCCACCCCCCGGCTGCACACTTCGAGGATCTCGATGGCCAGCGGCCCGAAGTCCGCCGGCGACGCCGGGCAGGCCAGGTTGACCACTGCGTCGAAGGAGCCGTCCAGCGTCAGCGGGCCGGTGATGTCGGCCTCCACGAACGACATGCCGGGCCGCTCCAGCAGGGACTTGACGTTGGCGGCCGAGCCGGTCACCAGGTTGTCCACGCAGACGACCTCGTAGCCCCGCTCGAGCAACCGGGCGCACATGGTGGCGCCCAGCAGGCCGGCCCCGCCGGCCACCAGAGCCCGCATCAGGACCGGCCCATCCCCACGTAGTCGAGGCCGGCGGCCCGGGCCTCGGCCGGCTGGAACAGGTTGCGGGTGTCGACCACCGCCGGGCGGGTCATCAGCGAGGCCGCCCTGGACAGCTCGTAGTCCTGGAACTCCGGCCACTCGGTGAGGACCACCAGCACGTCGGCCCCCTCGCAGGCGCTGTAGGGATCGGCCAGCAGCTCGAGGCCCATGTCCGCCAGGTGACCGTCGCCGGGGTCGGGACGGGTCGGGTCGAAGGCCCGGACCCGGGCCCCGCGCTGGCGGATGCGGCGCAGGACCGACAGCGACGGCGAGTCGCGCAGGTCGTCGGTGCCGGCCTTGAACGTCAGGCCCCACGCCGCCACCGTCACCCCGTCGAGGCGGCCTCCGGCGGCCGCCTCGACCCGGTCGGCCACGCTGTCGAACTGGGCCTCGTTGGCCGCCACCACCTCGCGCAGGAGGGCGAAGTCGTAGCCGTGGTCCTCGGCGATGCGGATCAGGGCGCTGGTGTCCTTCGGGAAGCACGATCCGCCCCAGCCCGGACCGGGGGCCAGGTGGTCGGCCCCGATACGGCGGTCGTAGCTCATGCCCCGGATCACGTCGACGGCATCGGCGCCCACCGCCGAGCACAGGTTGGCGATGGCGTTGACGAACGACACCTTGGCCGCCAGGAAGGCGTTGCAGGCGTACTTGATGGTCTCCGACGATGCCGGGTCGGTGATGATGACCGGCGCCCCGAGCGGCTCGTAGAGCTCGGCCAGGCGCTCGCCGGCGGCCCGGTCCTCGGATCCGATCACCACCCGGTCGGGGTGGAGCCAGTCGTGGACGGCGTTGCCCTCCCGCAGGAACTCGGGGTTCGACACCACCGAGGTGTCGGGCCGCCCCAGGGCCGCCACCACCTTGCCGGCCGATCCCACCGGCACGGTCGACTTGGTGACGACCACCGCGCCGGGCTTCAGGTGGGGGGCGATCTGGGTGGACGCCTGCTCCACGAAGCGCAGGTCGGCGGCCCCGTCGGCCCCCTGCGGGGTGGGGACGCACAGGAACACGAAGTCGGCGCCGGCCGCAGCGGACGCCGAGTCGGTGGTGAAGGTCAGGAGGCCCGAGTCGATGCCCGCCCTCATCAGCTCCTCCAGGCCCTCCTCCAGGATCGGCGGCTCGCCGCGGGCCATCCGATCCACCTTGGCGGCGTCCACGTCGACGGCGATCACCCGGTTTCCCAGGTGGGCCAGGCAGACCGCGGTTGTGAGTCCGACGTAGCCAACACCGATGACGGCAACGGTGCGGGCGGCTTCGGGTGCTGTGTTGGTCATGGTCGGCGGGCCTCTACTGGGTTATGAGCACCTTGACGGTGCGCTCGAGCGGTTCGTGGAAGTCAGGCAGGAGAGCGACGCCACTCATCCGCAGGGCGGCGTTGTCCAGCACGGAGTTGGCCGGCCGGGGCGCCGGGCGGGGCGGGTCCAGATCAGAGGTGGAGACGGGCTCCACCCGGGCCGGGTCCAGCCCGGCCGCGGCGAGGACGTCGCGGGCGAAGCCGTACCAGCTGGTGGCGCCCTGGTTGGTCACGTGGAAGAGGCCGGGCCTCCGGCCGGTCCCCAGCTGCAGCAGCATGGCGGCCAGGTCGCCGGTGAAGGTCGGGCTGCCCCGCTGGTCGTCGACGAAACGCAGCGTGCCCTCCCCCGCGGCCAGCCTCAGGATGGTCTTGACCATGTTGGACCCGTGCGGCCCGCACACCCACGACGTACGGGCGATGGTGGCGGTCGGGAGCAGCGACTGGATCTCCTCCTCGCCGGCCCGCTTGGACTGGCCGTACACCGACGCCGGGCCGGTGCGGTCCCACTCGGTGTAGGGCCGGGCCAGGCTGCCGTCGAACACGTAGTCGGTGGACACGGCGACCAGGTGCGAGCCCGCCAGCCTGGCCCCCTCGGCCACGTTGCGGCAGCCGAAGGCGTTCACCCGGAATGCCCGCCCGGGATCGGACTCACAGGCGTCGACCGCGGTCCAGGCTCCGCAGTGGACCACCAGGTCCGGCCCCGAGCCGGTGATGGCGGCCAGCACCGCGTCGCGATCGCCCACGTCCAGGTCTCGGCTCGTGGCGGCCACCACCTCGTGGCGGCCGGACCGGGAGGCCAGCGCGACCACGTCGGTGCCGAGCTGGCCCCCAGCGCCGGTGACGAGGATCTTCAACGGGCCGACCGGGCGGCCTTCAGCGGCTCCCACCACCAGCGGTTGTCCCGGTACCAGCGGAAGGTCTCCTCGAGGGCGTCGTCGAGCTGGCGCGACGGCGTCCAGCCCAGCGCCTTGACCTTGGCTATGTCCACCGAGTAGCGGCGGTCATGGCCGAGGCGGTCCTCGACGTAGTCGATCATCTCCTCACCCGCGCCGGCCAGAGCCAGCAGCCGCTCGGTCAGATCCCGGTTGGTCAGTTCGTTACCGGCGCCGATGTTGTAGACCTGGCCGGGCGACCCCTTGCGCAGCACCGTGTCGACCGCCGCGCAGTTGTCCTCGACGTAGAGCCAGTCCCGCCGGTTGAGGCCGTCACCGTAGAGCGGCACCTTGGCCCCGTCGAGCAGGTTGGTGGCGAACAGCGGGATCACCTTCTCGGGGTACTGCCAGGGACCGAAGTTGTTCGACGAGCGGGTGACCATGACCGGCAGCCCGTAGGTCGTGTGGTACGACAGGGCGATCAGGTCGGAGCCGGCCTTGGACGCGCTGTAGGGGGAACGGGGCTCGAGCAGGTCGGTCTCGACGCTGTCGCCGGTCTCCACCGATCCGTACACCTCATCGGTGGAGATGTGCAGCACCCGCTCGATGCCGAGCTGCCGGCAGGCGTGCATGACCGCGTTGGTGCCGACGCAGTTCGTCACCACGAAATCCTCCGGACCGGCGATCGAGCGGTCCACGTGGCTCTCCGCGGCGAAGTGCACCACCGCGTCGTGACCCCGGGCCGCCTCGGTGAACGCGTCCAGGTCGCAGATGTTGGCGTGCACGAAGCGGTAGCGGCCGCCGTGGTCGCGCTCCACCTGCTCCAGCGTGGAGAGGTTGCCGGCGTAGGTCAGGGCGTCGTAGACCGTCACCTCGTCGTCAGTGTTGGCCATCAGCCAGCGGACGTAGTTCGACCCGATGAACCCGGCCCCGCCGGTGACCAGAAGTTTCATGGGGCGAAAGGTTACTCGGGGCGCCACCGCCGCCCCGGTAGCCCTACTGCAGGTCGATGCTGCAGTGGTCGCCGACCATCAGCCGGGTGGCGCTGGGCCGGCGGGCGGTCCGGGTGACCTCGACGTGGTGCCCGAGCAGGGAGTCCTCCAGCCGGCCGGCCCCGACCACCCGGCAGTCGTCGAGGATCACGGAGTGCTCCACCTCGCTGCTGTCGATCACGCAGCGGCGCCCGACGGCCGAGAACGGACCTATGAAGCTGTCGGAGACGGTCGTGCCCGCTCCGATCACCACGGGCCCCCGCACCCGGCTGCGCACCACCCGGGCGCCGGCTTCCACGACCACCCGGCCGTCGAGGTCCGACTCATCGTCCACCTCGCCGTCGACGCGTCGCTCGAGGGTCTCGAGGATCAGCCGGTTGGCCTCCAGCAGCGGGGTCAGCTTGCCGGTGTCGATCCACCAGCCCTCGAGCACCTCGGTGCGGACCCGCAGGCCCTGGTCCACCAGCCACTGGATGGCGTCGGTGATCTCCAGCTCCCCCCGCGGCGACGGCCGGATGGCCGCCACGGCGTCGTGGATACGGGTGTCGAACAGGTAGACGCCGACCAGGGCCAGGTTCGACGGCGGGTCAGCCGGCTTCTCCAGGAGCCGGACCACCGAGCCGCCCTCGTCGAGCTCGGCCACCCCGAAGCGGTGCGGGTCGGGTACCGGCTTCAGCAGGATCTGGGCGCACGGAGGTTCGGCGCCGCTCCCCTCGAGGGTGGGCGTGCGGGCCCTCAGGCGGTCGTCCTCGAACCGGTCGACGAAGTCCTTCAGGCTCTGCTTCAGCAGGTTGTCCCCGAGGTACATGACGAAGTCGTCATCCCCCAGGAACTCCCTGGCGATCAGCACGGCGTGGGCCAGCCCGAGGGGCGCCTCCTGCGGCAGGTAGGTCACCGACAGGCCCCACTCGGACCCGTCGCCGACCGCCGCCATGACCTCGCCGGCGGTGTCGCCGACCACGATGCCGACGTGCTTGATGCCGGCGTCAGCTATGGCTTCCAGCCCGTAGAAAAGGATGGGCTTGTTGGCCACCGGCACCAGCTGCTTGGCCCGCGTGTGGGTGATGGGCCGCAGGCGCGTCCCTGCGCCGCCGGCCAGGATCAACGCCTTCACGACGATCCGATGTCCGCTCGCGTCCGGCTCTTCACCGCGGGGACGCTATCACCGCAGGTGGGTGACGTCCCCCACGGCCACCGGCTGCCCGGCGACCACCAGGCGGCCCATGGGGTCGACGCCCTCGGCCAGCCCCACCAGGCGCTGTCCGTCGGTCAGCTCAACCGACACCTCCCGGCCCACGGTGGCGCACACCCGCCGGTACTCGTCGCCGACGGCATCCCAATCCGCCACCCGGGCGTCGAGCTCGTAGAGCCACCGCGCCAGCAGCTCCTCCCGGGAGATCCTCCTCCCGGCGGCCAGGTCCA
>JAKAXN010000592.1 GCA_021816565.1 Actinomycetes bacterium | reverse complement strand
CGCTACCGCCACAATCCCGAAGCCACGGCCGAGGCCTTCGCCGGGGGCTGGTTCCACACCGGCGACATCGGCTACGTGGACGAGGACGGCTACTTCTTCATAATCGACCGGAAGAAGGACCTGATCATCCGGGGCGGCTACAACGTCTACCCGCGGGAACTCGAGGAGGTCCTCTACACCCACCCGGCCGTGGCCGAGGCCGCGGTGGTGGGCGTGACCCACGAGCTGCTCGGCGAGGAGGTGAAGGCGTTCGTGGAGTTGAAGGTGGGGGCCACGGCCACCGAGGAGGAGCTGATCGCCTTCTCCAAGGAGCGGCTGGCCGCCTACAAGTACCCCCGGATCGTGGAGTTCCGCGACCAGCTGCCCAAGCTGGCGACCGGCAAGATCGCCAAGGCCGAGCTGAAGTAGCCCGACCCGCCCGCCCGGTCGCCGCTTCAGTGCATGCGGGCGCTCGAGCCCAGCCCGATCTCGAGGACGCTGCCGGTCATCAGTCCCGGGTCCGTGACCAGGTACAGGACCGCCCGGCTGACGTCGGCGGGCTGGATCCACGGCTGGGGGATGGGGTTGCCCCGCAGGAACTGCCGTATCAGGTCGTCGGGTACCTCCTGGCCGGGGTCGGGCTGCACCATGGGGGTCTGGACGGTCGTGGGGCACACCACGTTGACCGTGACCCCCTCCTTGGCCACCTCCACGGCCACGGACTTGGCCAGGCCGATCACCCCCCACTTGGTGGCGTTGTAGGCCGCCAGGTTGGGGATGCCCATGCGGCCGCCCATCGAGGAGGTCACGACGATGCGCCCGAATCGCTGCCGGCGCATGACCGGCAGGACGGCGCGGAGGGTGTGGAAGGTGCCGGTGAGGTTGGTGGAGACCAGCTCGTCCCAGGCCTGGTCGCTCACCTCCTCCAGGGGCCCGGTGGAGACCACCCCGGCGTTGGCCACCACCACGTCCAGATGGCCGAACTCGGCGACGGTCTGCTCCACCGCGGCGTCGACGACCCCGGGATCGCGTACGTCCAGCGGCACGGCCAGGCACCGGCGGCCGAGGCCCTCCACCAGCTCGACGGTGGCCGCCAGGTCCTCCGGGCGGGCCAGCGGGTAGCCCAGGGTGGCCATCGGGCCGGGCAGGTCGCAGGCCACGATGTCGGCTCCCTCACGGGCCAGGACCTCGGCGTGCGAGCGGCCCTGCCCCCTGGCCGCCCCGGTGATCAGGGCGACCCGTCCGTCCAGCGATCCCATGGAATTCAGACCCTACTGGCACCGGAACCCGGCCCGGGCCGGGGTCACCCCCGATTCAGTTGAGGCGGGCCCGCAGCGTGACCGCCTCCTGGACCAACCGGTCGCGTGCCGGGCCGGGGGCGACGGCCCGGACGGCGCTGTCGAGGACGTCGGCGGCCGCGTCGAAGCGGCCCAGGCCACCCAGCCGGGACGACAGTTGGACCCGGTCGCCCAGGGGAGCTCCGGGCAGCCTGAGGCGGAGCTCACTGACCCACCCGAGGGACCGCCGGTCCCGGCGCCTCTCGTAGCTGCGGTCCAGGTTGGCCAGCATCCTGACCAGGATGGCCCGGGTCCCGGCAGGCTCGAGCATGGCCGCGGTGAGGGGGGAAGGCGACCCGGTGGCCAGGTGCATGATCCTCTCGCACTCCGCCGGCGCCAGCCGCCGACCGCCCCCGAAGGCGTCGATCAGCGAAGCCGGTCGCTCCGGATCGCGCACCAGGAAGTGCCCCGGCATCCCCACCCCCTCCAGGGTCACCCCGCACCGGCCGGCCACCTCGATGAGCAGCACGGAGAGCGAGATGGGGATACCACGGCGCCGGTCGAGGACCCGGTCTATGAACGAGTTGTCCGGGTGGTCGTAGGTACGGTCGTCGCCACGCAGGGCCAACCGGCCGAACAGCACGTCGCACACCGCGTCGACATCGGCGTGCTCGACCTGGTCCGCTATCCGCTGCAGACGGTCCAGGCCGGCGGCCACGTCGAGGTCCGGGTCGGCGGCCGCGCTCAGCAGCAGGGCGGCCTCCCCCAGCGGGATCTCCGGTTCGGGTCTGGTGACGGTCTCGGTCCACCTGTCCCAGATGTACGACGGGGAGGGGCTCAACTCCCCGGCTGCTCGAAGGAGATCGAAACCCGGTCCGGGTAGAAGGCCACCATGCCCTTTATGGGGGCCACCGCCGGGTACGGGTCGGGGTAGTACCAGACAGCCCCCTCCCCCGCTCCGTCGGGCGCCCCGACGACGTCGAAATACGACGCCTCACCTTTGTACGGGCAGTAGGTGTGACGGTCGCTTCCGCTCAGGCGGCGGCGGTCCACATCGTCGAGGGGGATGTAGAGGACCGGCGGGTAGTCGGACTCGCGCAGCTCCACCGCCCGGGTGGTGTCGGCAATGACGTCCCCGCCGGCGCGCACCACGACCCGTCGGCGGGCTGGCTCCACCGTGATGGGATGGTCCGGTCCGGGTTCGAGATGGGGGCGGGTTCCGGTCACGGGGCACCTCCGGGGAGCTAGCGGGATCGGCCCTCCAGAGCCTATTGCCCCGGCCCCCGGCCCCCGACGGTCGCGGTCAGGCCGGAGCAGGCCGGCTCCGGGCCGGGAACGGGATCCGCTGCAGGTCCCGGGCGGCGATCACGTCGGGGAAGACCTCGGCCGCCTCGCGGGCGAAGTCGGCCTCGTCGGGGTGGCGCTGGGAGAAGTGGGTGAGCACCAGACGCCGGGCGCCGGCCCGGCGGGCCAGATGGGCGGCCTGGCGGGCGGTCATGTGACCGTAGTCCGCGGCCAGGTCCTCCTCCCCGGCCCCGGAGAGGAAC
>JAKAXN010000591.1 GCA_021816565.1 Actinomycetes bacterium | reverse complement strand
CGGCGCCACCCGGGCCGGGATGGGCTCCGGCGGCGGCCGGGAGGGGGTGGCCGGCGTGGTCAACGAGCTGCTCATCCAGCTCCAGTCCTTCGACCAGCCGCCCCGGCGGATGCAGTGGGCGAGCGGGGTCATCGAGATCCTCAACCGCTTCCTGCCCGCCGAGCGGGCCGTGCGCAAGCCGGTGGCGGCCCCGGCCAACGTGTTGATCATCGGCGCCACCAACCGCGCCTCGGACCTCGATCCGGCCCTGCTGCGGCCCGGGCGCTTCGACCGGACCATCACCTTCGACCTCCCCGGCCGGACCGGACGCCGGGAGATCCTGGACCTGGAGCTGTCCCGGCGGTCCCACGAGCCGGAGGTGGCGGGCATGACCGACCGCCTGGCGGCGGCCACGTTCGGCTACAGCCCGGCCATGCTGGTGCACCTGCTCGACGAGGCCCTGGTGTGGGCCCTCCGCCGGGGGGCGACGGCCATGTCGTGGGAGGACCTCCAGAAGGCCAAGATGACCGAGGAGGTGGGGCTGGCCCAGCCGGTGGAGTACACCGAGGCCGAGCGGCGGACCATCGCCACCCACGAGGCCGGCCACGCCACCGTGGCCTGGCTGGTCGGCAAGTCCCGCAAGCTCGAGGTGCTCTCCATCGTCAAGCGCAGCGCCGCTCTCGGCCTCCTGGCCCACTCCGACCTCGAGGAGCGCTACACCCAGACCGAGTCCGAGCTGCGCTCGCTCATCCAGATATCCCTGGGAGGGCTGGCTGCCGAGCAGGTCTTCTTCGGGGAGCGCAGCTCCGGGGTGGCCGGGGACCTCAAGTACGCCACCACCCTCGGCGCCACCATGATCGGGAGCATGGGGATGGGCGACACCCTGCTCTCCTGGGAGGCCGTGCAGGCCGGCACCAACCTGGTCGGCAAGGTGCTCTCCGCCGAGGAGGGCCGGGAGGCGGTCGCCGCCCTCCTGGCCGACACCCGCACCCAGGTCGTGGCGCTGATCGAGGCCCATCGCCACGTGGTGGAGGCCCTCCGCGACGCCCTGCTCGAGCGCGACGAGCTCGTCGGCGAGGAGATCCTCGAGGTCATCCGCTCGGCCGTACCCCAGCCCGCATAGAGCGGGCGGAAGCGGCCCCCGCCGGATCCGTCCCAGCCGGCGGCGCGGCCAGGGCGGCTGCCCCCTGTCCGGCGGGGACCACCTCTGCGACTGCAAGTATCAAATTTTCATCCCCACATCGGCGCACAATATTCACAACAACCGCCCAAAATGACCGGACAGGAGCCCGCCGAGTTCCCGAAGCTCGGGCCACAGCTCGGCGAAGGCATCACCCACCTCCAGCCCCGCCAGCTGCTCGAGCCGCCCGGACGCGGATATGGACCGGGCCAGGTCCACCACGGGGCCTTCGCCGGAGCGGCGCAGCCACCCCTCGTAGGTGGCCGTCAGGGACGGCCCCACCCGGGAGATCACCGTGGCGAACAGGCCGAGCTCGTCCTCCCGGGGCCCCCACCGCTGCGGCTGGCCCCGGGCGGCCTCGCGGGCCGACAGCCTGGCGAAGTCGTGGCAGCCCTCCCAGTAGGAGTCGGCGCCGGCGAAGCGCACGGTGGCTACCGGGGCCAGCCGGATGGCCGCCGCGCACTGCAGGCACGGCTCCAGGGTGGTGGTCAGCACCAGCTCCTCGTGGCGGCGGAAGCCCACCCGGGCCAGCGTGTTGATCTCGGCGTGGGCCAGGGCCGAGCCCCACACCTCGCCGGCCGGCCCGTGGTCGTCGGTCACCCGGTTGCGGGCCGAGTGGACGATGCGACCCGACCGGGTGGACACGCAGGCCCCTACGGGGATGTTGCCGGTCCTCAGCGCCTCCCACGCCTGGCGGAACGCCTCCTGCCAGGGCTCATCGAGCGCCGTCCACACCTCATGAGCCCCCACCTCGGGGGATGGTAGCGGCCTCACCCGGTCCCGACCTCGGTGCCGCCCGGCCGGAGGAAGCGCACCGGCCCGTCGGCGTCCCCCTCGGCGTCGTAGCCGGAGTGGAGCATGGTGTGGTGCCGGGGGCACACCAGCATCCCGTTGGACACGTCGGTCGGGCCGCCCCGCTCCCACCACCGGATGTGGTGCACGTCGGCCACCCGGCGGGTGCAGCCGGGGAACCGGCACCGGCCCCGGTCCCGGACCAGGATGGCCCGTCGCTGGGCGGTACTCCACTGCCGGGTGCGCCGTCCCAGCCGCAGCGGGGCCCCGCCGCTCACCTCGTGCTCCACCGTCGAGCAGTCGCACTCCACCGTTGCCGCCGTCGACGGGGGCAACGGGGCGCCGTCCACCAGGCGCACCGGCTGCCCGGCCTCCCTCACCAGGTGGACCAGGTAGCGGTCCGCTCCCGGCGCCGGCCCCTCGCCGAGATGGGCGGCCCCGGCCCTGAGCAGGTCCATGAAGGCGTCCGCCCGCCGGGCCGGGTAGGGAAGGGCGTCGATCGGCGCCACCGCCGGCGCGGTCTCCCGCTCTGCAGCTGCGGACTCATCCACAGGGCCGCCGGTGGATTCTGCAGCTGCGGACCGATCGGCAGCAGTCGCCGAGTCCAGTGCCAGGCGCAGGGCGGCCACCACCTCCTCGATCTCCACCTCGGTCAGGGTGATCTCGACCGTTGCCATCCCTTCCGGCCCCCGCCTGACCCGCAGTCCCCGCCTGAGCGAAGGGTCGGCGGGCGGCCGCTCCTGATCGCGGTGCAGGTTGTAGTGGCGCACCATGCGCTCCACGTCGGCCACCGTGCCGGCCCGGCCCAGCTCGATCAGGGCCGCATCGACCTCGGGATCGGGATGCTCCATCCGGGACATGGCC
>JAKAXN010000590.1 GCA_021816565.1 Actinomycetes bacterium | reverse complement strand
CCGGGGACATGTCCGACATGGCCGACGACATCTGGTTGAAGTAGCTCTGCATGAGCTGGGAGCGCAGCTGGTCCATCAGCTCGTCGAAGGACTCCCGGGCCTCGCTGCTGACCCACTCGTACTCCTGGAGGGACTGCACCTGGCCGGCCAGGTCCGGGGGCAGCAGGTCGAGGGCCATCCTCTTCTCCGCCGTCACCTGGTCGGTGATCTCCGCCCTGCGCTGGTCGCCCGACTGGCGGGCGTCCTCGGCCAGCTGGTCGATCCCCGAGCGCTCCCGGTCGAGGATGTCGCGCAGGCGCTCGGCGATGTCCTCGTAGGGTCCTCCGAGCTCGTGACGCTCGAGCATCTCCCGGCGGCGTTCCCGCAGCCGTTCGAGCATCTCCCGCATGCCGGCGATGCGCTCCCCGTTGCGGTCGGTGAAGCCGCGCTGGAGCAGCCGCTGCAGCGCCTGGTTGAGGTCGCCGTGGAAAAGCAGCTCGTCGGTCAGCTCGGCGAAGACGTCATCCGCGTCGAAGTCGAAACCCACCTGGGTCCCGTCCCAGCGGGAGTAGCGGAAGTGAGCCATCGACTACACGCTACGGCGCGCCGGGCGGCAATGACGCCGGGATCGCTCGGCCGTGGCTACCTGGCCCGGTAGGTGGCCCGGGCGCCGGCGGCGTCCTTGTTGAGCCGCTTGCTCAGGTGCAGCCCCTCCAGGACGAACTCGGCGGCCGACGCCACCGCAGCGGGCGACTCATTACCCGACAGCCCGGGCACCGCGGTGGCCAGCTCGCGGAGGCCGGGGAAGCTGCCCAGGGTCTCGGCCAGCCGGGTGGCCGGCACGTCGTCGCCGGCGTGGAGGACCTCGCCGGTGTCGAAGTCGGCGGTGGCGGCCCGCAGGCGATCGGTGGGGACGGTGGCCTTGAACACCGTGACCACGGCCTGCTGGACCAGCCGCTCGATGACGTGGCCGTCGCGACCCTCGTCGATGGTCTCCACCTCCACCTTGCCGGCGGTGGAGGAAGCCAGGGCCTCGAGGTCGGTGATGCGCGGCACCGCCTCCGACTCGCCCAGGCGCAGGGCCCGGCGCACGGCGCTGGCCACCATGGTCTCGTAGTTGGCCACGCTGAGGCGCACCGACACGCCGGAGCGCTGGTTGATATGGGGGCTCTGGCGGGCCAGATGGGACAGGGTGGCCACGATCTGGGCCATGTAGGCCGGCACCTCGACCCGCATGCCCTCGGGCCGGACCACCGACGCCTCCTGCTCGACGACCGAGATCTCGGTGTCGACGTCGAGGGGGTAGTGGGTGCGGATCTGGGCCCCGAAGCGGTCCTTGAGAGGAGTGATGATGCGGCCCCGGTTGGTGTAGTCCTCCGGGTTGGCCGAGGCGACCAGCATGACGTCGAGGGGCAGGCGGATCTTGTAGCCGCGCACCTGCACGTCGCGCTCCTCCAGCACGTTGAGCAGGCCCACCTGGATCCGCTCGGCCAGGTCCGGCAGCTCGTTGATGGCGAAGATGCCGCGGTTGGTGCGCGGCACCAGCCCGTAGTGCATGGTCAGCTCGTCGGAGAGGTAACGGCCCTCGGCCACCTTGATGGGGTCGACCTCGCCGATCAGGTCGGCGATGGAGGTGTCGGGGGTGGCCAGCTTCTCGCCGAAGCGTTCCTCCCGGTGCACCCAGGCGATCGGGGTGTCGTCCCCGTGGTGCTCGACCAGGTCCCGGGCGTAGCGCGACACCGGGTGGTAGGGGTCGTCGAGGATCTCCGATCCGGCCACGACGGGAACCCACTCGTCGAGCAGGCCGGTGAGGCTGCGGATCATGCGGGTCTTGGCCTGGCCCCGCTCCCCGAGGAAGATGACGTCGTGGCCGGCCAGAAGGGCGTTCTCCAGCTGCGGGAGGACCGTCTCCTCGTAGCCCAGCACCCCCTCGACCAGGGGCTCGCCGGCGGCGATGCGGCGGATGGCGTTGCGGCGGACCTCTTCCTTGACCGGAACGGACTGCCAGCCGCTCTCCTTCAGTTGCCCCAGCGTGGCCGGACGGGAAGTCATGAGGCCACGCTACCCCCGGTCCGGTCGCTTCGGAACCGGCCCCGGCCGGGGGTCGGGACGTCCCGACCCGGCCCGGCGGCTGAACACCCCGGACCACCGGCGATCCTGCCGGTTAGGGAGTAAAAGGGAGAAATGTCCGAATCAGATCTCAAAAAAAGCGTCGACAGGCTAGAAGGATCCGACCCCTTTCCGGTAGAAACCTGTTTGGGGGATCTGACCCAGCTGTAGCCCCCCACCAGAGTCCTGCTCTTCGCGCCGATACAGAGGTTGAAATGAACTCGGTCGCTATCCCGGCCTCCGCTCCCGCCCCAGTCCTCAGCGCCGAAGCTGACCTGGTCCGCTCCGCCGCCCGCGGCGACGCCGACGCGTTCGAGGAGCTGTTCCGCCGCCACAGCGCGCCGGCCTGGAGGCTGGCCCAGGCGGTGGCCCCCGACCGGGCCGCCGCGGTGGAGGCCTTCCGGGACGGCTTCGTCCGGGCCCTGCGCTCGGCCCGGTCCCTGCGCCGGCCCTCCGGGGCGTCCGTGGCGTTCCGGGCCGAGGTCCTGGCTGCGGTCTACCGCTCGGCGGTGGATCAGGCCTACGACCGCAGCGCCGCCCCGGCCACCCGCCGGCCCCACGCCGAGGCCACTCTGGCGCTGACCGACGCGGCCTTCCGCAGCCTGCCGGAGCGGTGGCGGGCCGCGGTGTGGCTGAGCGAGGTCGAGAGCATGGACGTCGACCGGATCGCCCCCATACTGGGCGTGTCCGCGGCGGTGGCGTCTCAGCTGGTCACCCGGGGCGGCCGGG
>JAKAXN010000589.1 GCA_021816565.1 Actinomycetes bacterium | reverse complement strand
GCCGGCTGCTCGACACCCAGGTGGCGGCCGGTTTCGCCGGCCACACCTCGCCCAGCCTCGGGTCCCTCATGCAGGCCTTCCTGGGCCGGGAGATGGTCAAGGGTGACCGGCTGACGGACTGGCGGGTACGGCCCCTGACCCAGTCGCAGGAGGCCTACGCGGCGGCCGACGTGGAACACCTCCTGTCGCTGGCCGACGCCATCACCGCCGACCTGGACCGCAGCGGCCGGCGCCAATGGGCCGAGCAGGAGTGCGAGAACCTCCGGCTGAGGGCCCACGGTCCGGGGGACCCCCGCAAGGCCTGGTGGAAGCTGCGCGACGCCCGGTCGCTCAAGGGCACGGCCCGGGGGGTGGCCCAGGAGGTGGCCGCCTGGCGGGAGCACCGGGCCCAGGAGGTCGACCAGCCGGTCCGCTCGGTCCTGCCGGACCTGGCGGTGCAGGCCATAGCCCACCGGCCGCCCGCCACCACCGGGGCCCTTGTGCGCATCCGCGGGTTGGAGGGCCGTCACCTGAAGGCGGCGGTGGCGGAGGAGATCATGGCCGCCGTCGAGCGGGGCCGGAAGCTGCCCGTGGCCGAGCTGTGCCTGCCACCGGCGGACGAGGTGCCGAAAGAGCTGCGGGCCCCCGTGTCGCTGGTCATGGCCTGGATCGCCCAGCTGGCGCGCGACGAGCGGATAGACGCCTCCCTGCTGGCCACCCGCAGCGACGTCGCCACCTTCCTCCGCCATGAGCCGGGGTCCCGGCTGTCGCGGGGATGGCGGGCCGACCTGGTGGCCGAGCCCATCCGGGCGCTGGTCGACGGCCGGGCCGCGCTGGGATTCGACGGCGACGGCTCGCTGGTGCTCGAGGAGCGCTCCGGCCGGCCCCTCGGCCCCGGCGCCTGAGTCGCTACACCCCCGCCGCGGGGGCGAGCACCACCGCTTCGTCGCCGGCCAGCTCCAGCCGGTCCCTCCACGGCCCGGTCGGTGACCCCGCCGGGGCCGCGGTGGTCACCTCCACCGCCCACGGTCCGGGCGGGAGGGCGGCCCAGGCGGGGGAGCCCCCGAAGTTGACCGCCACCACCCTCTGATCCCGGGCGGCCCCGTCCGCCCTCCGGTAGGCCAGGACGTCGGGACCCGATTCCAGCCACTCGAACGATCCGGCCCTCAGCGCCGGCGAGGCTCTCCGGACGGCCAGGAGCCTCCGGTACAGGTTGAGGGTCGAGCCCCCCTCGCCGTCCTGGCCGGCGACGGTTCGGCCGGAGTCCGCCCCGGGCGGCCACGGCAGCCACGGCTCGCCGGCCCAGCCGTGACCGGGGGACGCGTCCCACGGGATGGGGGCCCGGCACCCGTCGCGTCCGCCCGGGTCGACCTGACGGCCGGGCGGGATCTCGGCGTCGGCCAGGCCCAGCTCCTCCCCGGCGTAGAGGAACGGCGTGCCCCGCAGGGTGAGCAGGAGGACCGCCGCGGCCCGGGCCCGGGCCTCGCTGCCGTAGCGGGTGCGGTGCCGGCGGTTGTCGTGGTTCGACAGCACCCAGGTCGGCCAGCCGCCGGCCGCCTCCACGACCGCGGTGGCGTCGTCGATCTGGCGGCGCCACGCCGGGGCCGACCAGGCGGCGTGGAGGGGGTGGAAGTTGAACGCCAGGTCCAGCTCCGGCCGCTCCGGCGTGCCGTAGTAGGAGGCCACCTGGGCCACGCTGGGCAGGACGATCTCACCGATCATGACCCGGTCGGGGAGTGGGGCGGACTTCACCGCGGCCCGGATCCCGGCGACCAGCTCGTGGGTCACCGGGTAGTCGATCAGCACGCACATCGGGATGCCGGACTGCTCGAGCGGCAGGTCTGCCAGGTCGGCGTCTTTGCCGATGTCGTGGATGACGTCCATCCGGAACCCGTCCACCCCCCGCTCCAGCCAGAACCGCAGGGTGGCGGCCATGGCCTCCCGCACCTCGGGGTTGGCCCAGTTGAGGTCCGGCTGGCGGTCCAGGAACAGGTGCAGGTACCACTGCCGGCTGGCGGCGTCGTAGGTCCAGGCCGGGGGGAACTCCCGCCGGCCGACCCCGGGAAAAGCGGCCCGCCAGTTGTTCGGCCGCCGGCCGGGCGATCCGGGCGGCCCGCTGCCGCCGCTGGAGTCGGGGCGGTCGTCGCGCCAGATGTACCAGTCCCGGCGGGGGTTGTCGGGCGACGAACGGGCCTCCACGAACCACGGGTGGGCGTCGCTGGTGTGGTTGGGCACCCAGTCGAGCACGACCCGCAGGCCCCTCTCGTGGGCTGATCCGACCAGGGCGTCGAAGCCGTCGAGGTCCCCGAAGAGGGGATCGATACCGCAGTAGTCGGCCACGTCGTAGCCGAAGTCGGCCATGGGTGAGGGGAACACCGGCGAGAGCCACAGGGCGTCGACGCCCAGGGCCACCAGGTGGTCGAGATGGGCCGAGATGCCGGCCAGGTCCCCTACGCCGTCACCGGAGAGGTCGCAGAACGAGCGCGGGTAGATCTGGTAGACGACCGCGTCCTGCCACCACGGCCGCCCGGCCACGATCCCGGAGCGGTCAGTCGCCGCCGGGAGCGGCGTCGTGTCGATCCTGGGGTCGCAGGTCGACGGTCAGGGTGAGAACGCCGTCCTCGATGCTTCCGGAGGCGTCGCCGATCATGGCGTAGTCCTGGAAGTCGATCCGGGCCTGATCTATGAAGCGCTTGCGCTCCGGCCCCTCGAGCGGCGGGATGCCGCGCTGGCGCACTGCCCGGGCCCGGGCCTGGAAGCGCTTGATCATGGCGTCGATGTCTAGGTCCTCGGCGATGGCCCTACATTAGAGGGCGCCGGCGATACAATGAGCAACCGG
>JAKAXN010000588.1 GCA_021816565.1 Actinomycetes bacterium | reverse complement strand
CCGAGCCCGGGTCCTGGCGGTACTGCTCGTACATGTCGTCCACCAGCCAGGCGTTGGGACCGAAGCTGGCGGATCCTCCGGAAAGATCGCTCATACCGATTGCCAGGGTACGTCCATCGGCCGCCTCGGCGAGCCCGGGGCGGTCCGCACCACCGATCGGGCCCCCCGGATCGCCGGCCCGACCCGTCCGACCCGCCGGACGGCCGGCCGCCGACCCGTCGCGGCGGGCGCCGACTCGGCCCGGCGGGCACCCCTCGGGCAGACTGGTCGCCATGCCGGCCCAGTTCATCTTCACCATGCGCGACCTGCGACGCTTCTACCCCCCCGACCGGGAAGTCCTGCGCGGCATCAACCTGTCGTTCTACCCCGGGGCCAAGATCGGGGTCATCGGCTCGAACGGCTCGGGCAAGTCGTCTCTGCTGAAGATCATGGCCGGCGTCGACGACGACTACACCGGCGAGGCCCGGCTGACCCCCGGTTTCACCGTCGGCTACCTGGCCCAGGAGCCGGAGCTGGACCCGGCCAAGGACGTGGCCGGCAACGTGGCCGACGGTGTCGCGGAGCTCAAGGGTCTCCTGGCCCGCTACGACGAGGTGTGCTCGGCCATGGGGGAACCCGATGCCGACTTCGACAAGCTCCTCGCCGAGCAGGCCGAGCTGCAGGACAAGATCGACGCGGCGGGGGCCTGGGAGCTGGACCGCCGGCTCGAGATCGCCATGGACGCGCTGCGCCTGCCGCCGGGGGACGCGTCGGTCGACACCCTCTCGGGCGGCGAGCGGCGCCGGGTCGCCCTGTGCCGGCTGCTCCTGTCGTCGCCCGACCTGCTGCTCCTGGACGAGCCCACCAACCACCTGGACGCCGAGTCGGTGGCCTGGCTGGAGCGGACCCTCCAGGACTACCCCGGCACCGTGGTGGCGGTCACCCACGACCGCTACTTCCTCGACAACGTGGCCGGCTGGATCCTGGAGCTGGACCGGGGCTTCGGTATCCCCTGGGAGGGCAACTACTCGTCGTGGCTGGACCAGAAGCAGGCCCGCCTGGCCGGCGAGGAGAAGGCCGACCGGGCCCGCCAGCAGACCCTGGAGCGGGAGCTCGAGTGGATCCGGATGTCCCCCCGGGCCCGCCAGTCGAAGAGCAAGGCCCGCATCAGCGCCTACAACGACCTGGTCGCCTCCGCCGAGGCGGCCGCGGCCGAGCGCGGCGGGGAGAAGCTGGAGATCACCATCCCGCCGGGGCCGCGTCTCGGCGACGTGGTGGTCGAGGCCGCCGGGGTGACCAAGGGGTTCGGGGACCGCCTGCTGTTCGAGGACCTCACCTTCTCGCTGCCACCCGGCGGCATAGTCGGGATCATCGGGCCCAACGGCGCCGGCAAGACCACCCTGTTCCGCATGATCACCGGGTCGGAGAGCCCCGACGGGGGAACGCTGCGGGTCGGCGACACCGTGGACCTGGCCTACGTGGATCAGTCCCGGGCCACCCTCGACCCCGACAAGACGGTCTTCGAGGAGGTGGCCGACGGCCAGGACCGCCTCGTGGTGGGCAACCGCGAGCTGCACGGCCGGGCCTACGTGGCCGGGTTCGGGTTCAAGGGCAGCGACCAGCAGAAGAAGGTCGGCAACCTCTCCGGCGGCGAGCGCAACCGGGTGCACCTGGCCAAGACGCTGCGATCGGGCGGCAACGTGCTGCTCCTCGACGAGCCCACCAACGACCTGGACGTGGACACCCTGCGGGCCCTGGAGGAAGCCCTCCTGGCGTTCCCCGGCTGTGCCGTGGTCATCAGCCACGACCGGTGGTTCCTGGACCGGGTGGCCACCCACGTCATGGCCTTCGAGGGCGACTCGGTGGTCCGCTGGTGGGAGGGCAACTTCTCCGACTACGAGGCCGACCGCAAGAAGCGCCTCGGAGGAGACGCCGACCAGCCCCACCGGATCAAGTACAAGCCTCTCGTCAGGGGGTAGCCCGCGGGTCAGTCCCGGCCGGTGGCCTCGGCCAGCTCGATGCGCAGGCCGAGCACCTCCTCGCGGAGCATCTCCACCTCCGCCCGGAGGGCGGCCAGCGCCTCCTTCAGCTCCGCCACCTCCGTGCTGGCCCCGTTCGCCGAGGCGGTCGGGGCGTCGGAGCCGGCTGCCGCGGGCGGCCCACCGGGGCCCTCCGCGGGGGCCGGGGCCAGGAGCTGGGTCCAGCGCTCCTCCTTCTGGCCCGGCTGGCGGGCCAGGCGGGCCACGAGCGGATCTTCCCACCGGGCCAGACCGTCCAGGTCCGACTCCACCTCGGCGGTGCTCTCGAAGCGGGCCATGCGCTCGGTACGGGAGCGCAGCTCCCCCACCGTCTGCGTGCCCCGCAGCAGCAGCACCGCCACCAGGGACAGCTGGCGGGCGTCGAGGGCCAGCTTCTCGTCCAGCACGTGGCGGTAGCGGACCACGGACCGGCCGTGGGACGGCAGGACGAAGCGGACCAGGCCCTGCTGCTTGAGCGAGTCGAGGGCGGCCTGCACCTGGGACTCGGAGAACGAGACGACCGGATCCCGGTTGGAGGACTGGTTGCACGCCAGGGTCAGGCTGTTGAGGGTGAGCGGGTACTGCTGAGGGGTGCTCAGCTGCTTCTCCACCAGGCTGCCGACCACCCTGGCCTCCACCTCGTCGAGCCTCATGGCCGCAGCTTAGGAGGCCCCCGGCGCTCCGCCTCCCCGGGCTCCCGCTCGGGTACCTTGCCGCAGATGAGCTCCGACGACGGACTGCGGATCGTGCGGCGGGAGCCGCTGGAGGACGGCCCGGCCGGGGGCCGGCTGATCGTCCTGGTCCACGGGGCCATGGACCGGGC
>JAKAXN010000094.1 GCA_021816565.1 Actinomycetes bacterium | reverse complement strand
CCATCGTCGAGGGTCTGGCCAACCGGATCGTCGCCGACGACGTCCCCGAGAGCCTGAAGGGCAAGCGGGTGGTGGCCCTGGACCTCGGGTCCATGGTGGCCGGCTCCAAGTACCGGGGGGAGTTCGAGGAGCGCCTGAAGGCCGTCCTCAAGGAGATCTCCGAGTCCGAGGGCGAGGTCATCACCTTCATAGACGAGCTGCACACCATCGTCGGGGCTGGTGCCGCCGAGGGGTCCATGGACGCCGGCAACATGATCAAGCCCCTGCTGGCCCGCGGTGAGCTGCGCCTGATCGGGGCCACCACCCTCGACGAGTACCGCAAACACGTCGAGAAGGACCCGGCCCTGGAGCGCCGCTTCCAGCCGGTGATGGTGGGCGAGCCGACCGTCGAGGACACCATCGCCATACTGCGCGGCCTCAAGGAGCGCTACCAGACCCACCACGGGATCAGCATCCAGGACTCAGCTCTGGTGGCCGCCGCGGTGCTGTCCAACCGCTACATCACCGCCCGGTTCCTGCCCGACAAGGCCATCGACCTGATCGACGAGGCAGCCAGCCGGCTGCGCATCGAGAAGGAGTCCAAGCCCACCGAGATCGACATCGTGGACCGGCGCATGGCCCAGCTGGAGATCGAGCGGCTGGCCCTGGAGAAGGAGACCGACGAGGCGTCCAGGGAGCGCCTGGCCCGCCTGGACGAGGATCTGGCCAACCTGCACGAGCAGGCCAACGCCCTCAACGCCCAGTGGCAGCTGGAGAAGGAATCGGCCGACGTGATCGCCGACCTGCAGGACCAGCTGGGCGGGGCCCGGGAGGAGGCCGAGCGCTTCCAGCGCGACGGCGACTACGCCAAGGCGTCGGAGATCCAGTACGGCCGCATCCCCGAGCTGCAGCGCCAGCTGGACGAGGCGCTGTCCCGCCAGGCCGCGGCCCAGCACGGGCCGAAGATGCTGAAGCAGGAGGTGGACGAGGAGGACGTGGCCGAGGTCGTGTCCAAGTGGACCGGCGTCCCGGTCTCGCGCCTGCTCGAGGGAGAGGTGGCCAAGCTGGTGCGCATGGAGGAGGTCCTCCACCAGCGGGTCGTCGGCCAGGACGAGGCGGTGTCAGCCGTGGCCAACGCCATCCGCCGGTCCCGCAGCGGCCTGTCCGACCCCAACCGGCCCATCGGTAGCTTCCTGTTCCTCGGGCCCACCGGGGTCGGCAAGACCGAGCTGGCCCGGGCGGTGGCGGAGTTCCTCTTCGACGACGAGCGTTCCATGGTCCGCATCGACATGTCGGAGTACATGGAGAAGCACTCGGTGTCGCGCCTGGTCGGGGCGCCCCCCGGCTACGTCGGCTACGACGAGGGCGGCCAGCTGACCGAGGCGGTCCGGCGCCGGCCCTACAGCGTGCTGCTGCTCGACGAGATCGAGAAGGCCCACCCGGACGTGTTCAACATCCTGCTCCAGGTGCTCGACGACGGTCGCCTGACCGATGGACAGGGACGGACGGTGGACTTCACGAACACGGTGGTGATCATGACGTCCAACTTCCAGGGTGACCTGGCCATGGCCTTCAAGCCGGAGTTCATCAACCGCATCGACGAGATCGTCCGGTTCCGCTCGCTCACCGAGGCGGACCTGGAGGCGGTGGTGGACATCCAGCTCCGTTCGCTGGAGGGCCGGCTGGCCGAGCGCCGCCTGACGCTGGTGGTCACCGACGAGGCCGAGGCGTGGCTGGCCCGCAAGGGCTACGACCCGGCCTTCGGGGCCCGGCCGCTCAAGCGGCTGATCCAGCGGGAGATCAGCGACCCGCTGGCCCTGGCCCTGCTCGAGGGTCGCTACAGCGAGGGTGACACCGTCACCGTGGACGCCCCCATGGGCTCCACCGGACCGGTGCTCATGTCCACCGGTCTGTCCGAGCCGGACGCGGCGGCTGAACCCAGAGACGCCCTGGTCCTGCGCTGAGAGGACCGTGCCGCCGGATCGGCCACCCGGGTACCCGGGCGGCCCGGCGTCTCGCGGGCCCCACCACTAAGATGTAACGGTGAGCGCCACAGTCGTAGTCGGAACCCAATGGGGCGACGAGGGTAAGGGCAAGCTGACCGACCTCCTGGCTCGGGAGATGGACCTGGTCGTGCGCTACCAGGGCGGTCACAACGCCGGTCACACCATCGTGGTCGAGGGCCGGCGCTTCGCTCTCCAGTTGCTCCCGAGCGGGATCCTCTACGACCACGTCGTGCCGGTGATCGGCAACGGGGTGGTCGTGGACCCGGGGGTGCTGCTGGCCGAGATCGACCAGCTCACCGGCCTGGGGGTGGACTGCTCCCGGCTGGTCGTGTCCGGCAACGCCCACCTGATCATGCCCTACCACCAGGAGCTGGACGCCCTGACCGAGCGGTACCTGGGGCGCAACAAGCTGGGCACCACAAAGCGCGGCATCGGGCCCACCTACAGCGACAAGGCCGCCCGGGTCGGCATCCGGGTCCAGGACCTGCTGGACGCCAAGATCTTCCGGGAGAAGCTGGATGTGGTCCTCAAGGAGAAGAACCACATCCTGGCCAAGGTGTACAACCGGCTGCCGCTGTCGGGTGACGACATCGCGGCGCGCTACCTCGACGAGTTCGCCCCCCGGCTGGCCCCGCTGATCGGCGACTCGGTGGGGGTGCTCCACGACGCCCTGGCCGCCGGGCGCAACGTACTTCTCGAAGGGGCCCAGGCCACCTTCTTGGACCTGGACCACGGGACCTATCCGTTCGTCACCTCCTCGAACCCGGTGGCCGGGGGGGCCTGCGTGGGGGCCGGGATCGGTCCCCGGGACATCACCTCGGTGCTGGGCATCGCCAAGGCGTACGTGACCCGGGTGGGGTCCGGCCCGTTCCCGACCGAGCTGACCGACGAGGTGGGCGACCTGCTGGTGGAGCGGGGCGGCGAGTTCGGTACCAACACCGGCCGGCGCCGGCGTACCGGATGGTTCGACGCGGTGATGATCCGCCAGGCCGCCCGGCTCAACTCGCTCACCGAGCTGGCCCTGACCAAGCTGGACGTGCTGGACACCCTGCCCAGCCTGAAGGTCTGCGTGGGTTACAGCTGCGGGGACAAGCGCTACCACCACATGCCCTACCACCAGAGCGACCTGCACGACGCCCAGCCGATCTACGAGGAGCTGCCCGGCTGGCAGGAGGACACCTCCGCGGCGACCGAGCTGCACCACCTGCCGGCCGCCGCCAAGGACTACGTGCAGTTCCTGTCCGACCAGACCGGGGTGCCGATCACCCGGGTCGGGGTCGGTCCCGGCCGGGACCAGTTCGTTCCGATCGCCGCCGGCGCGTAGAGCGGCGACCCGGCCCGTGAAGGTCTGCGTAGTCGGTTCCGGCGGGCGCGAGCACGCCCTGGCGGTGGCACTGGCCCGTACCGCCGAGGTGGTGGTCTGCCCCGGCAACGCCGGCATGGCCGCACTCGGTGTGGTCTGCGTGGCCGGCCCCCCGGAGTCGGTGGAGGCCGACCTGTTCGTGATCGGGCCGGAGGCCCCTCTGGTGGACGGCCTGGCCGACCGGCTGCGGGGGTCCGGGCGGCTGGTGTTCGGCCCCGGGGCCGACGGGGCCCGGCTCGAGGGGTCCAAGGCGTGGATGAAGGAGCTGCTGGCGTCGGCCGGCGTGCCCACCGCCGCCTACGGGGTGTTCACATCGGTGGCCCCTGCGGTGGAGTTCCTGCGCAGCCTCCCGGCCCCGTGGGTGGTGAAGACCGACGGGCTGGCCGCCGGCAAGGGGGTGCTGGTGACCTCCGACCTGCAGCAGGCGGAGGCCGACGTGGCGGCCAAGCTGTCCGGCCAGGCGTTCGGCGACGCCGGCCGCAGCGTGGTCATCGAGGAGGGCCTGACCGGTCCCGAGCTGTCGTTGATGGCCGTCTGCGACGGCCGGAGGGCGCTGCCCCTGGCCCCGGCCCAGGATTTCAAGCGGGCCGGTGACGGCGACACCGGGCCCAACACCGGCGGCATGGGCGCCTACTCCCCGGTGCCCGGCGTCGACGACGCCGTCGTAGCCGAGGTCATGGCCGAGGCCGTGGCGCCGACGCTGGCCGCACTGGCCGATCGGGGCATCGACTTCCGGGGGGTCCTCTACGCCGGGCTGATGCTGACCCCGGCCGGCCCGAAGGTCCTCGAGTTCAACGTCCGCTTCGGCGACCCCGAGACTCAGGTGGTGCTGCCCCGCTGGCAGGGTGACGTCGCTGCGGTGCTGGCCGCGGCGGCCGCCGGGAGGCTCGACTCGGTCGCCCCGCCGGTGTTCGGTCCCGACGCCGCGGTGTGCGTCGTGCTGGCCGCCGGGGGCTACCCGGAGGCGCCGCGCACCGGGGACCCCATCGAGGGCCTGGCCGGCCGTGGCGCGCACCTGTACTGCGCCGGGGTGGCCGCCGGCGGCCCGACCGGGCTGGTCACCGCCGGGGGCCGGGTGCTCTCCGTGGGTGCCACCGGGCCGACCCTGGCCGCCGCCCGGCAGGGCGCCTACGACCTGGTCCCGGCCATCAGCTGGACCGGGATGCAGTACCGGACCGACATCGCGGCGGCGGCCGCAGAGAGGTGATGGGACAGTGAGCAGCACCGGCATCCGCCACGTGGCGTCCGGCAAGGTCCGCGAGATCTACGAACTCGACGGCGACCACCTCCTCTTTGTGGCTTCGGACCGCATGTCGGCCTTCGACGTGATCATGGCCGAGCCCATCCCCGACAAGGGCCGGGTGCTGACCGCCCTGACGGCCTTCTGGCTGGAGCAGCTGGGTCCGGTCGCCCCCAACCACCTGGTCAGCCTGGACGTGCCGGCGGCCGCCGCCTCGGCCGGCCTGACCGACCTCGAGGGCCGGGTGATGGTGGTGCGCAAGGCGGAGATGCTGCCGGTGGAGTGCATCGTGCGGGGCTACCTGTCGGGGTCGGCGTGGGCCGAGTACCGCCGCACCGGGACCATGCACGGCCAGGCCCTGCCGGCCGGGTTGCGCCAGTCGGAGAAGCTGCCCGAGCCGGTCTTCACCCCCTCCACCAAAGCGGCCGAGGGCCACGACCAGAACATCTCCTTCGACCAGGCCGCCGGGCTGGTGGGCCGGGAGCTGGCCGAGGAGGCCCGGCGAATCAGCCTCGACGCCTACCGGCGGGCCGCCCACCTGGCCGCCGACCGGGGGATCATCATCGCCGACACCAAGTTCGAGCTGGGCGTCATCGACGGCCGCCTGAGCCTGTGCGACGAGATCCTCACCCCCGACTCGTCCCGGTTCTGGCCGGCTGACGCCTGGGAGCCCGGGAGCACCCCGCCGTCGTTCGACAAGCAGCCGCTGCGGGACTGGCTGGAGGCGACCGGATGGGACAAGACCCCGCCCCCGCCGGCCCTGCCCGACGACGTGGTGGCCGCCACCCGCAACCGCTACGTAGAGGCCTACGAGCGCCTGACCGGCCTCCCCTTCCGCTCCTGGCCCGGAGTGTCCTGAGACCCTGCAGCCGCAGCACCCCGGCCCCGGTGGGTCTGGGTCATCGACGGCTCGCCCCACCCCCTCCCCTCACCCCAGCCGCCACGGCTGCAGTTTTTGATTTTTTTTTCTTTCAACTCTTCTCCACCCCGCGCGACTGGAGGGTGGGACGGGCAGCCGACCGGGTCGCCCCGTTGTCCCCGGACCCGACGGCCCGGTCGGCTGACCGGACCCGACGGCCCGATCGGCTGACCGGACCCGGCGGCCCGGTCGGTTGAACGGACCCGGCTGACCGGACCCTGGGCCCAGGCCGCTAGGATCGGGGGTGAGATGCGGTTCGAGGCGCTGGTAGAGGTACGGCTTCGCCCGGGGATATCCGATCCCCAGGGTGCGACCATCGAGAAGGCCCTTCCGGCGCTGGGCTTCGACTCCATATCCGGGGTGCGGGCCGGCAAGGCGTTCCGGCTGGGCGTGGAGGCCGCAGACGAGGCCGCCGCCCGGGGCCAGGTCGAGGACCTGTGTCGGCGCTTCCTCACCAACCCGGTGATCGAGGACTCCTTCATCACCCTGCAGCCCCAGACCGAGGAAGCCATCCGGGCGTGAGCGCACGTGTCGGGGTGGTGGTGTTCCCCGGTTCCAACTGCGAGCACGACGTCGCCGAGGCGGTCGGACATCTCGGTGGCGACGCCGAGCTGATCTGGCACGGCGACAGTCACTTGGGCCAGGTTGACGCGGTGGTGCTGCCGGGCGGTTTCGCCCACGGCGACTACCTGCGGCCCGGGGCCATCGCCCGCTTCTCCCCGGTCATGGCCGCGGTGGAGCAGTTCGCCCGGTCCGGCGGTGCGGTCGTGGGCATCTGCAACGGGTTCCAGGTGCTGACCGAGGCCCACCTCCTGCCCGGCGCCCTGCAGAAGAACCGGGGTCTGACGTTCCTGTGCCAGACCGCGGAGCTGGAGGTCGCCAGCGAGCGGTCCGTGCTGACCGCCGGTGTGGGGACCGGTCGGAGGCTGCGGGTCCCGATCAACCACTTCGAGGGCAATTTCACCTGCGACGCCCGCACCCTCGACGAGCTGGAGGCCGAGGGCCGGGTGGTGCTGCGTTACGTGGACAACCCCAACGGCTCGGTGGGCGACATCGCCGGCATCACCAACGCCGAGGGCAACGTCGTCGGGCTCATGCCCCACCCGGAGCGGGCGGTGTACGAGCTGACCGGCTCCACCGACGGCGCCACGCTCCTGGCCGCCCTGCTGGCCAACTGCCGCACCGGGCTGCAGGCCGCCCTCTAGGTCGCCGCCCGGACGCAGCAGCGGCGGCGCCCGGAGACGCCGCCGCTGTCACAACTCGGGGAAGAGGACGAAGCCTCAGGCCCGTGTGCGCGGGATGCCCGCCCGGCGCAGCACATTGGCATCGACCCCCGCCTCCCGCCACGCGGCATAGGAGATGCCCTTGCGCTCGCTATAGCCCTTGGCGGCGGTCACGAAGTCGTCCTCGAGAGCCTTGAGGTCGACGGCTTCCTCTTTGGTCGCCAGCTCCTTCTGCAGATCGATCTGCTCCTGCACCAGGTGCACCCGGCTCAACGGGTCGGCGGTCGGCAGCTTTTCGTCGATCTGGCGGAGGCGTGCCTCGATGCCTTCGCGGGTCCGCTTGCGCCCGCGCTTGGGCTTGTGGGCCTCGATAGCCTCCAAATAGCGGCGGACAGCGCGACTTTCCTCCCGGCCAACTGCGAGAGCCTGCTTGTGTTCGACAGACATTGCAGACTTGGTGGCCTTGGCCACCTTTGAAGTGGTTTTTGCGGGCATGCGAGAAAGTATTTCACACCATGTGGCGCAACTGCACGACAAGAAAAAGTAAAAGGAAGCGATTGTCCGATTGGATATGACGCGAAAGCCGGAAGTCACAACGTCCGCTGGGGGCTGACTCCCAGTGGCCACTAGGGTCATAGCCATGCAAGCCGACATCCACCGGGCCCTCGGTCTCACCGATGAGGAGGCGGCGGCCATCGAGCAACTTCTCGGGCGGGAGCCGAACCATCTGGAGTTGGCCATGTACGCGGTCATGTGGAGCGAGCACTGCTCCTACAAGTCCAGCCGCATACATCTGCGCCGCCTGCCGACCGAGGGGCCGCGGGTCCTGGTCGGCCCCGGGGAGAACGCCGGTGTGGTGGATGCCGGCGCCGGCCTGGCGGTGGCACTGCGTATCGAGAGCCACAATCATCCCTCGGCCATTGAGCCGTATCAGGGTGCGGCCACGGGCGTCGGTGGAATCCTGCGGGACATTTTCACCATGGGAGCCCGACCAATCGCCATAATGGACCCGCTCCGATTCGGTCCGCCGAGCGACGCCCGCTCCCGTTGGATTGCCACCGGAGTGGTATCGGGAATCTCCGGATACGGGAACTCCGTCGGCGTGCCCACAGTCGGAGGAGAGATCGTCTTCGATGAGTGTTATGCGGAGAACCCCCTGGTGAACGTGCTGTGTTGCGGCGTTCTCCCCGTCGACCGGCTGGTGCTGGGGCGGGCCTCGGGCCCGGGAAATCTGGCGGTCCTGCTCGGAAGCTCGACCGGCCGCGACGGGATAGGCGGGGTCAGCGTCCTGGCCTCGGCCGGTTTCACCGACGACGCCGAGGTCGAAGCGGCCAAGCGGCCGAACGTGCAGGTCGGCGATCCCTACGAGGAGAAAAGGCTGATCGAGGCCTGCCTGCAACTGCTCGACGAGTCGCTGGTGGTGGGCATCCAGGACCTCGGGGGAGCCGGCCTCACCTGCGCCACCAGCGAGACCGCCTCGCGCGGCGGGGTGGGCATGGACGTCGACGTCACCGCGGTACCCCGCCGGGAGCCCGGTATGGAGGCGTGGGAGGTCATGACCAGCGAGAGCCAGGAGAGGATGCTGGCCATCGTCACCCCGGCGTCGCTGGACCGGGTCATGGAGGTGTGCCGCCGGTGGGAGGTGCGCGCCGCGGTGGTCGGGCGGGTGACCGAGGGCGGTCGGCTCCGGATCCTGGAGGGTTGGGACGGTCCGGTACTGGCCGACGTCCCGGCATCGACCCTCCACGAGGACGCCCCGCTCTACGACCGACCCCGGTCCCGCCCGGCCGGCCTCGACGAGCGCCAGGCCGACGATCCGGCCCGCCTGCCCGCCCCGGCCGACCCGGGCCGCGACCTCCTGGCGCTGCTCCGGGACCCGGCTTGGGTGTACCGCCAGTACGACCACCAGTTGTTCCTCAACACGGTGGTCGGTCCCGGCGGCGACGCCGCCCTGCTGCGCCTGGCCGGACCGGGCGTCAGGGGAGCCGAGGGGGAGGCCCAGCGCGGTATCGCCCTGTCCACCGATGGGAACGGCCGCTGGTGCGCCCTCGACCCGAAGGCCGGCACCGCCCTGCTCGTGGCCGAGTCGGCGCTCAACGTGGCCTGCGTGGGCGCCGAGCCGGTGGCGGTGGTGAACTGCCTCAACTTCGGCAACCCCGAGCACCCGGAGGTGATGTGGCAGCTGTCCGAGGCCATCGACGGGATGGCCGAGGCCTGCCGGGCTCTCCGGCTGCCGGTCATCGGCGGCAACGTCAGCCTGTACAACGAGAGCCGCGGTCGCGACATCGACCCGACCCCCGTGGTCGGCACCCTGGGGCTGGTACCGGCGCTCGAGCGGCGCCCGCCGGGCATGGGCCTGACCGAGGGCGACACCATCGTGGCCGTCCACGCCGGCACCGCCCCCACCCTGGCCGGGTCGCGGTGGGCGGCCGAGGTGCACGGCCACTCCGGAGGCCGGCCGCCGGCGGTCGACTACGAGGCCCACGCCCGGCTGCTGCGCCTGGTGGCCGAGCTGGCCGCGGTGGGAGGCGGGGATCGCCTGGTCAACGGCATCCACGACGTGTCCGAGGGGGGACTGGCCGCGGCCGTCGCGGAGATGGCGGTGGCCTCCGGCACCGGCTTCCGGGTGGCGATCGGGTCCGACCCGACCGCTCTGTTCGGGGAGGGTCCGTCGCGAGTGGTGCTCAGCGTGGATCCGGCCCGCCTGGAGCCGCTCCGCCGGCGGGTGGCCGACGCCGGCCTGGAGCTGGCCGAGCTGGGCCGGGCCGGTGGTGACCGGCTGGTCGTGGAGGGGGTCCTGGACGTGGGCCTGGAGGAGGCGGCCGGGGCCTGGCGGCGGGCTCTCGACGCCGAGTTCGCCCCCGCCACCCACTGAGCGGCTCCGACGAAGCGGACGAAAACGAGAATCCGGGCCCCGAGTCGCCGGAATACCCCCCGAATCTGAGAGACTGAAGCACGTGCCCGAACAAGAGGCGTCCATCCCCGTCGACCCCGATCATGAGGTCGAGCACAGCTCCCCACGCGAGGCGTGCGGCGTCTTCGGGATATACGCCCCGGGTACGCAGGTCTCCCACCTGACCTACGACGGGATCTACGCCCTGCAGCACCGGGGCCAGGAGTCCGCCGGCATGGCCACCAGCGACGGATCCGGGGTCATGGTGGTCAAGGACATGGGCCTGGTGGCCAACGTCTTCAACGAGTACAAGCTGGCCGGTCTGCACGGCCACCTGGCCGTCGGTCACACCCGGTACTCCACCACCGGCTCCTCCACCTGGCACAACGCCCAGCCGGTCTACCGGGTCACCTCCCGCAACCCGGAGCGGGCCCGCTCCGTGGAGTTCGCCCTCGGCCACAACGGGAACCTCACCAACACCGAGGCCCTGGCCCTGGGGGCCGGGATGCTGCCGGGCACCGTGAGCAGCGACAGCGACGTCATCGCCGAGCTCCTGGTCCGTGACCTGGACTCCCACCCCGGCCACGACCTGCTCGACGCCCTGAAGGTCGTGCTGCCGACTCTCGAGGGTGCTTTCTCCCTGGTCGTGATGGACAACGAGCGGCTCATCGCCATCCGGGACCCCCACGGTTACCGGCCCCTGTGCCTGGGCAAGCTCGACCAGGGCTGGGTGGCGGCCTCGGAGACCCCGGCCCTCGACATCGTGGGGGCCCACTTCGTGCGGGAGATCGACCCGGGGGAGATGCTGGTCGTCGGCGCCGACGGCTGCCACAGCTTCATGCCCTGGCCGGCGGAGGCCGTCGAGCCGAAGCTGTGCATATTCGAGTTCGTGTACCTGGCCCGGCCCGACAGCCGGCTCTACGGTCAGGAGCTGCACTCCGCCCGGATCCGCATGGGCGAGCTGCTGGCCGAGCAGGCCCCGGTGGCCGCCGACATGGTGATGGGGGTGCCCGACTCGGGGATGCCCGCCGCCGAGGGTTTCGCCCGCCGCAGCGGTATCCGCTACGGGCACGGCCTGGTGAAGAACCGCTACATCGGCCGGACCTTCATCGTCCCCGACCAGGCCCAGCGGGCCCAGGGGGTGCGCCGCAAGCTGAACCCCCTGCGCGGTGCCATCGCCGGCCAGCGCCTGGTGGTGGTGGACGACTCGATCGTGCGGGGCACCACCACCCGGGCCATGGTCAAGATGCTGCGGGAGGCCGGCGCCGCCGAGGTCCACCTGCGCATCTCGTCGCCGCCGTACCGGTGGCCGTGCTTCTACGGCCTCGACACCGGCAGCAAGGCCGAGCTCATCGCCGCCAACCTGACCGTGCCCGAGATCGAGGAGTACCTGGGGGCGGACAGCCTGGCGTACCTGAGCCTGGACAACCTCAAGCAGGCGACCGGGGCGGTGGGCGCCGGCTTCTGCGACGCCTGCCTGACCGGCGACTACCCCACCCCGGTGGCCGGCGTCACCACCCCGGTCGAGATGGGGCGCAAGACCACCGTCGTCCTGCCCGTTGGCTGACTCCGGGAAAAAGGGGTCCCCGCCGGCGCTGACCTACGCCGGTTCCGGGGTCGACATCGACGCCGCGGACGCCGCGGTGGACGCCATGCGCGACCTGGTGGCCTCAACCGCCGACCGGCCGGGGGTGATCGGCAGCATCGGGGGCTTCGGCGGCCTGTTCGAGCTCCCCGGCGGCTACCGCCGCCCGGTGCTGGTGTCGAGCACCGACGGGGTGGGCACCAAGATGGCCGTGGCCATGGCCACCGGCCGCTTCGACACCGTGGGCATCGACCTGGTGGCCATGTGCGTGGATGACCTGGTGTGCTGCGGGGCCCGGCCGCTGTTCTTCCTGGACTACCAGCTCCTCGGCCGGGTCGACCCGGCGCAGGTGAAGGCCCTCATGACCGGCATCGCCGAGGGGTGCCGCCAGGCCGGCTGCGCCATCGTGGGCGGCGAGCTGGCCGAGCACCCCGGTCTGCTGCAGCCCGGCGAGGTGGACGTGGCCGGCTTCGCGGTGGGCATCGTGGAGCGCGACGCCATCATCGACGGCCCGTCGCGGACCCGGGCCGGGGACGTGCTGATCGGGCTGCCCTCGCCCGGGCTGCGCTCGAACGGCTACTCCCTGGCCCGTACCGCCCTGCTGGAGCGGGCCGGTCGGCCCCTCGACGGTCCGGCCTGGCCCGGGGCCGGGGACTGGACGCTGGCCGACGAGCTGCTGCGGCCCTCGGTGATATACGCCCCGGCCATCCTGGCCCTGCTGGACGCCGGCGTGGAGGTCCACGCAGTGGCCCACATCACCGGCGGGGGTCTGCCCGGCAACGTGCCCCGGGTGCTGGCCGGCGACGTCGACGCCCGCTTCGACCGCCGATCCTGGAGCGTCCCGCCGGTCTTCGCCGAGGTGCAGGCGGCCGGCGGGGTCGACGACGAGGAGATGCTGAGGGTGTTCAACCTGGGGCTGGGCATGGTGGTGGCCGTACCCCCGGCCGCGGTGGACCAGGCCCGGGCCGCTCTGGCCGGCGCCGGCCACGACGCGCCGGTGGTGGGGGAGTTGGTGCCGGGTGGGCGCCAGGTCCGTTTCAGCGCCTGACTGGTCTTTCAGGGCCGATCGGCCCTACGGGTAACTAGTCCGTTTTGGGCGTTTAAATGGCCCGGACTGACCATGTACGCCAGAGCGGCCTTCTCGTACCTTGATACTCAAATCGGACACTTAGAAGGAAACCCTAGAGACCATGGCAGAAGAGACGAGCCCTGACGCCCTACTCACTCCGGCCGAAGTGGCGGCCCTGTTCCGGGTGAACCCCAAGACGGTCACCCGCTGGGCGCGCGCCGGCAAGATCACCGCCATCCGGACCCTGGGCGGCCACCGTCGGTTCCGGGCCTCGGAGATCCGCCGTTGCCTGGAGCAGATGGAGAGCGAGAGCGAGACCCTGGCCTGAGCGGCCGGGTTCCCCTCACCCGTACAGATAACGCAGGCGCCGGGGGGTCAGCCTCTGGAATGATCTCCCGGTGCCCGCAGTCCCCCTCCCCAGAGATTTCGTAGCCCACGTCGGCGAGCTCGGCCTGCGAGAGACCGGCGCCGACTTCGCTCTGGTGATGTCCACCCGCCCGTGCGCCAGCGCCGGGGTGTTCACCCAGAGCCTGTTCTCCGGGCCGAGCGTGACTCTGAGCCGGCCCCGGGCGACCTCCGGGCGGGCCCGGGCGGTGGCGGTGGTGGCCAAGAACGCCAACGTGGCCAACGGCCCGCAGGGCCTAGCCGACGCCGAGGAGCTGAGCCGCATCGTGGCCAACGCCACCGGCCTCGACCCCGAGGAGGTGGTCATCGCCAGCACCGGGGTGATCGGCCGGCCCTACCCGATGGGGCAGATCAGGTCCCGCCTGGCCGGGTTGGACACCGCCGCGTTCGACGCCGGGGCCGAGGACGTGGCCGCCGCCATCATGACCACCGACACCGTGGCGAAGGTCTCGGTGCACCAGGCCGGGCCGGCCCGGGTGGTCGGCGTGGCCAAGGGGGTAGGGATGATCGAACCGGACATGGCCACCATGCTGGCGTTCGTCTTCACCGACGCCCTGGTGGAGGCCCCGCTGCTCGACCGGCTGTGGCGCCGGGCCGTCGACGACACCTTCAACTGCCTGAGCGTCGACAGCGACACCAGCACCTCGGAC
>JAKAXN010000093.1 GCA_021816565.1 Actinomycetes bacterium | reverse complement strand
TGACCGGCACGATCTGGGTGTCGAAGCGACCCTCGGCCCAGGCCCGGGCGGCCTTCTGCTGCGAGGCCAGCCCGAAGGCGTCGGTGTCCTGACGGGTGATGCCCCACTTCTCGGCGATCCGCTCCGCCCCCTCGAACTGCGAGGTGAACTCGTAGCGGCCGAAGTACGACTTGGGGATGGGGACGCCGAGCCCCAGCTTCTTGGAGGAGTTGGACCCGATCGGGATGCGGCTCATGGACTCCACCCCGCAGGCCACGGCCACGTCCACCGTGCCAGATGCCACCAGGCTGGCCGCGATGTTGGCGGCCTGCTGGCTGGAGCCGCACTGGGTGTCGACCGTGGTGGCCGCCGTCGTGAGCGGCAGGCCGGCAGCCAGCCAGGAGGTCCGGGCGATGTTGAACGACTGCTCGCCCACCTGGGACACGCAGCCCGAGACCACCTGTCCGACCTCGGCGGGATCTATACCGGTTCGGGCCACCAGGGCCTTCAGGGCGGTGCCCAGCAGTTCCGCCGGGTGGACCGTGGAGAGACCTCCGTTGCGGCGACCCACCGGGGTCCTGACAGCATCGACAATCACCACTTCGGCCATGGGCTGATGCTACCGGGCCGGACCCCGATGCCGCCCGGGGGCCGGCAGACCGCCCGGGTGGCCGCCCCGGGAGGTGGGGTCCCGGTCGTGGGGTGGCGTCGGCCCGGTCGGCCGGTGATCGTGTTCGGGACCATCGGCCCGGTTGGCTGTCACACCCCCGCGAGAGGATGGACCCATGGCCGAACAGCTTCTGCTGCTGGAGCGTGACGAGTCCGACTTCCGGCTGGATTCCCACACCCGGGAGATCGGGAAGGCCGGTGTGGCCGAGGCCCGCCGGGTGCTACGCGAGATCGTGCAGGCCGCCGCCGAGCGGGCCGAGCACTCCGAGCGGACCGCAGCCTAGGGTCCACCCCGGCGGCGACCGGTAGCATCCGGCCATGGGCTACGGAATCACGATCCCCTTCGACGGTGTGCCGCTGGCCGAGCACCGACCGTGGATCGAGGAGCTGACCGAGGTGGGCTACACCGACGTGTGGTCCTCAGAAGCCGACGGCACCGATGCGTTCACCCCGCTGGCGCTGGCTGCGGCGTGGAACCCGGCCCTGCGGCTGGGAACGGCCATCGTGCCGGCCTTCACCCGGGGGCCGGCGCTGATGGCCCAGAGCGCAGCGGCCCTGGCCGAGGCCGCCCCGGGCCGGTTCGTCCTCGGGGTCGGCACCTCCTCGGACGTGATCGTCGAGCGCTGGAACGACATCCCGTTCGACGAGCCGTACAAGCGGACCCGGGACATGGTGCGCTTCCTGCGCGTGGCCCTGGCCGGGGAGAAGGTCGACGCCGAGTTCGACACGTTCCGGGTCAGGGGTTTCCGCCTGGGCCGGCCGCCGGCGGTGGTCCCGCCCATCCTGGTGGCCGCTCTGCGCCCGGGGATGCTGCGCCTGGCCGGCCGGGAGGGCGATGGGGCCGTGATCAACTGGCTGGGCGCGGACGACGTGCCCAAGGTGGTGGCCGAGGTGGGGCCCGGCAAGGAGATCGTGGCCCGCATCTTCGTGTACCCGACCGAGGACCGGAACATGGTGCGGGCGGTCGGCCGCCGGATGATCACCGCCTACCTCAACGTCCCGGTCTACGCGGCCTTCCACGAGTGGCTGGGGCGGGGACCCCTGCTGCAGGACATGTGGAGCGCCTGGAAGGCCGGGGACCGCAAGGCGGCCCTGGAGGCCATCCCCGACGAGGTGCTCGACGACCTGATCATCTCGGGAGACCCGGCCAGCGTGCGCTCCAGGGTCCAGCGGTACCTGGACCAGGGGGTGACCACCGCCGCCCTGGCGGTGGTGCCGTTCGGGCTGGATCTGCGCCAGACCGTCCGTGACCTGGCCCCCAACCGGTAGCCGCGGAGATGGGGCCCGGCCGGTGGTCGTGGCCTGACAGCCGCCGCCGAAGCCGGCAAGGCCGGTCGGGCCGGGGCGGCGCGCTGCTAGAGCAGCCGCAGCTGCTCGCTGCGCGACGCCCGTTCCACCAGCGGCTCCCAACCGGTCCCGCCACGGGGCCCGGAGCAGCGGACTTCGAGCCGCTCCACCGCCAGGCTGCGGGCCAGCCCCCGGGTGTCGGTGACGGCCACGCTCCCGTCCCGTTCGCGGTGGGTGACCCGGCCGCTGCGCCACCGGGAGCCGGTGCCGCTGCGCCAGCGGACCGCCTCGCCGGGCCGCAGGCCGAGGATGTCCAGACCGTCGGACAAGGAAGGCAGCGGCCCGCCGGCTCTCGATCTCAGTTGGAGATCGAGGTGTGCTTGAACTCGTTGAGCTCCGGCCAGCCCGTGATGGTGTCCACGACTCTCTCGATGGTCCGCCGGGCCAAGTCGCTGTCCCCGCCGGGCCGGCGCATCAGGCGGACGAACACGGCGCTGTCACCGACGATGAAGGTCGGCACGCCGAAAACCTGCCGCTGCTCCACCTCGGTGGTGTGCTCCTCCTTCATGACCTGCAGCGGCCAGCCGGAGTCCACCTCCGCCAGGACGGCCCGGCCGTCGAGGTCGGACTCCTCCAGGATCTTCATGACCACGTCGCGGTCCCGCAGATCCAGGGAGTCGTCGTGGCGGGCCGAGAAGAACCGCCCGTGGGCCGTGAGGAACTGCTCCGGGTAGCGGTCCCGGACCACCACTCCGGCCAGGTTGGCCAGGAGACCGGGGTAGCGCTCCGGCTCGTCCCACACCGGGGGCTGGCCCTCCTCGACGTGGGTCTGGTCGAGGGAGAAGGACCTGAAGTCGACCTGCCAGTCCGCTCCGCCGGCCAGAGCCGTCAGGACGTGCTCGTGCACTATGCGGGCGAAGGGACAGCGGTAATCCCAGGTAAGGCCGAAACGGGTGCTCATGTCCGGTTCAACGTCGGTGTCGCTCGACCCATTCCTCCGGGCCGGCCGCGCCGGCGGGGGCGACCGGCGGGAGGGAGCCGAACGGCTCGACCGGGACCATCCTCCGGGCCAGCTCGCCGAGCAGGATCCCGACCGTCACACCGCCGATCACGTCGGAGGCGTGGTGGATCTTGACGTGGATCCGGCTGGCGGCCACCACCACGGCCAGGGCGTAGTAGAGCGGCCACAGGGGGTCGCCGTCGCGCAGGAGGGCGGCGCCGAAGAAGGCCGCGCAGGCGTGACCGCTCGGGAAGCTGCTGGTGCGGGGGGTGCGCAGGTGCAGCGGCCGCGGTCCGTCATGCACCGGCCGGGTCCGGCGGAACATGAACTTCACCGGGCCGTTGACGACTGCGGACTCGACGCCGAGCCCGATGGCGGCCCGCAGCAGTGGCCGCTGCCATCCGCTACGGCGCCGGCCGGCCTGCAGGAGGGCCAGGCCCAACCACACGATGCCGTGATCACCGGCGGCGGTGGCCCCGTACATGACGGCGTCCACCGCCCGGTGGTGGCGCAGGTGGGCCTCGAACCACCGGTCGACCAGGTCGTCGAACGGCTCGAAGGCGGTCGGTATCGGGATGGTGGGTACGGCCGGTCGGCGGGTCATCGTCTCGTCCAGTAGGGAGTCGCTGCGGGGGGCTATACGGCTACGGCCGTCGGGGGGAGCCCAGTGAGGGTCGCGTCGAGGGCCGGCGAGGTGGCCAGCCGGCCCAGGTCACCACCTACTGCCGGGCAGAACTCATGGTAGGAACAGTAATCGCACAGCCGTCCCGGCTTCGGTCGGAAGTCCTCCCGCCGGCAGGCCTGCTCGATAGCGCTCCAGATGGCCATGGACTGCTGCTGGAGGCCCCGGATCGACTGATCCGACGGGATGGTGGAGATGGTCAGCGGCTCCCTCAGGTGCAGCAGCTGCACCCGGGCCGGCCGCCGGCCGAGGACCTGCTCGCACAGGAAGGCGTAGAACTGCACGCCCCCCAGGCGGGACTGCTCGTAGGCGGCGTGGGGAGCCCGCCCGGTCTTGTAGTCGGTGACGACCAGCTCGCCGTCGTCGTCGAGCTCCAGCCGGTCGATGATCCCCGACAGCTTGAGACCGCCGAGCACCACCGACATGCGCAGCTCCGTGCCGAGCACCCGCACCTGAGACGGGTCCTCGAGCCGGAAGTAGTTGTCCACCAGGGTGGCGGCGTCGGCGACGAAGGCCTCCCGCTCGGCGGGGCCGAGGCTCAGGCCGGCGTACTCGTCACCGTCGAGGATCTCCGGAACGGCCCGCTCGAGCTTGGCCCGGGCCGCCGCCGCGGTCCGCTGCGCCGGCTCCTCCTCCCACATCAGCAGTTCCAGGGCCCGGTGGACCAGGGTGCCCTTGGCGGCGTGGGGGGAGGGCGGCTCCGGGAGGCGGTCGATCACCGACAGCCGGAAGGCCAGCGCGCAGTCCTTGAACGACGAGATCTTCGAGGGGGACAGCGAGCCCGGAAGAGGCAGAGACATCGGGATCAGAGGCTAACCAGGGGATGTGACGCCGATGGTGGACCGGTCCGGATCGGCCCCGAGGGCCACGGCCACCACGGCGCCGACCTGGTCCGGCCCGGTCATGGGGCCGAAGTGGTCGAGGGCGGCGAAGCGCTGCAGGCCCCCCCGGGGCAGGCGGCGGGCCACCGCGTCGGCCACCCGACCCACCGGATCGGCCTGGTCGCCGCCGGCCAGGACGGCCACCGGGGGCCGGACGTCGGTCAGGAGGTCCCAGGTCCGGCTGGCCGGGGCCGACTCGAACACCGCGGCCTCGTCGTCGCGGCTGCAGGCCAGCGTCACCGTCCCGTCCGGGGCATCCACGAAGCCGCCATCGACGTAGTCGTCGAGGGCGGCCGGGTCGAACGCGGCGAACGGGGGCTTGGAGCGGTAGTTGTCGAGGGCCGCCCGCCGGGACGCGAACGACGGCCGCCGCTTGCGGGCCAGCACCGCCAGCGGGACCGGGTGGGAACCGCTGTGGGCCGGCTCCCCACTCGGTGGAAGCCAGTCGGGTGGGAAGACGACCGGCTCGTAGCAGCACAGGGAGGAGAAGGTTCCGGGCCGTATCGCCTCGGCGGTCAGTACCACGGCCCCGCCCAACGAGTGGCCGAACCCACCCCAGGGTGCCCCCGGCTCCAGGGCGTCGATCACGTGGAGCAGGTCCTCGCCGAAGCGGCTCCAGTCGTCGTAGCGGCCGTCGGGGGCCTTGCCGGACGCTCCGTGGCCCCGCTGGTCTACGGCCCAGACGGTGAAGCGCCCCGTCAGCGACTGCGCCATGCGGGTGTAGCAGCGGCCGTGGAAGCCGGTGGCGTGCACCACGATCACCGGTGGGCCGTCACCTGCGGGGCCGCCGCCTCCCAGCCGGTGGACCACTATGGGGACCCCGCCGGCTCCCGTCACCCGCCGGCTATCCGCTCCAGCCATGCCCCGACCGTAGACGATGCGGCCCCGTCGCCACGATGCGACCGGAGCACAGCGGGGGCGGCGGCTCCGGTACGGGAAGGCGGTCCAGGGGGTAGCTTCACCCGGTGCTGAGAGAACCGCCCCGCTTCCCGGCCCCCGGCTCCGCCGCCGCAGTGGGGGCAGCCGTCGCTCCACCGGCCGCCGGGCCGTTCTGCCGCCGTCGCGGGACGCGCTAGGAGCGACGGTGGCGCCGAGCGAGGATGTCCTGGCCGTCAACCGGCGGTACTACGAGGCCTTCGAGGCCCGTGACCTCGATGCCATGTCCGACGTGTGGGAGCGCTCGGACCGGGCCGTCTGCACCCATCCGGGCTGGGCCACACTGGAGGGATGGGGAGCGGTGGCGGCGTCGTTCTTCGCCCTGTTCCAGAGCGGCCAGCAGATCCAGTTCGTGCTGACCAGGGAGCGGGTGACGGTGGCCGGTGAGGCGGCCTGGGTGTCGCTCGACGAGAACCTCCTCGGGGACCAGGGCGGCGTGACCGTCTCGACCATCAACATCTTCACCCGCCACGCCGACGGGTGGAGGATGGTGTGCCACCACGGCTCCGTGGTGCAGGTCAGCGCCCACCAGACCGACCAGCCCTGACCGGCCCCCGCACCGGGCGGCGGCCGGGCTCCCGGAGCCGGTCAGGCGCCGCCGGGCGGATCCCCGCGCACCAGATGGAACAGCTCGCTGGCGTTGTCGACCGCGTCGGAGCCCCAGCAGTTGTCGAGGAGAACGTGTACCTCGGGGGAGGACCCGGCCAGCGCCCTGATCCGCGGTACCCAGCCGCCGAGCTCGTCGGTCCGGTAGCGGTACGGAGCCGTCCAGGGTTCGCCCTCCACGCACCTCCGCCCGATGAAGCGGACCACCGCCACGTCGGCGGTGGAGGCCACCATCCCGGATCCGGCCCGGGGCCCGTCGCCGGGGCCGTCCACGCAGACGTAGGCCAGCCCGTGGCTCTCCAACCACTCGAGCACCGGCTCGCAGTCGTCGCCGGCCAGCCACTTGGGGCTGCGGAACTCGACAGCCACCCTGAATCCCTCCATTCGCCGGGCGAGCAGCGCCAGCTCCGCCCACGCCTCGGGGCGGGGGGTGAACCACCCCGGGTACTGGAAGATCACCACCCCGAGGCGGCCGGCGCGCTGCAACGGCCCCAGAGCGTGGGCGAAGCGGGCCCAGCACTCGTCGAGCGCCTCGCCGGGCAGGTGCCCCGGGTACAGACGCCGCCGCTCCCGGTGCTGTACCGGGACCGAGTCCTGCAGGTCGGGCCACAGGGAGTCCGGCAGGGTCGGAGCCCCGGTGAGGAGCGACCAGGCCCGGATGTCGAACACGAAGCCGGGGGGCGTGCGCTCCACCCACTGCTCGGCCAGCGCCGGGGTGGGGGGGAACCGGTAGGTGGTCGCCACCTCCGTGAGGGGGAACCTGCTGGCGTAGAAGCCCAGCCGGTCCCGTGCCTTCATGGTCTTGCGGGGGTAGAACGTTCCTGCTTGAACCAGACCCCGATCGGCCCAGGAAGTGGTGCCGAACAGCACCCGGCCGCCGTCGCCGCCCACCGTGGCGCGGTCTTCCGCTTCGAACTGCTCAGTCCGCACCACGACGACAAGGGTACGCGCCAGCTATGACCGTAGGGCCAGACCCCAGCCGGTGGGGTGTCGACCCCGGCTTCCACGACGTGGCCGGGACGTGGCGCCCCGCCGACGAGGCCACCGTCGGAGCCATCCTGGAGGCCATGGGCGCCGGCCCGGGGGGCCCGCCGCCCCCGCGGGCGGTCACCGTGCGCACCGATCACCCCCTGCCGGACCTCGGCCCCGGCCGGGTCCGTCTGGAGGATGGGGGCGAGGTCGCGACGGCCGGCGGCCTGCCGGCCGGGATGCCGCCGGGCTACCACACCTTCGAACCGGTCGGAGGGCCGGCCCACCCTCTCATAGTCAGCCCGGGCCGGGTGCCCCAGCCTGACCGGCGCCAGTGGGGGTTCGCGGCGCAGCTGTACGCCACCCGGTCGCAGCGCAGCTGGGGCATCGGGGACCTCTCCGACCTGCGCGAGCTCGGCCGGTGGGGCGCCCGGATGGGCGCCGGGTTCACCCTGGTCAACCCGCTGCACGCCCCCAACCCGGGCCGGCCGCTGCAGCCCAGCCCGTACTACCCGGGCAGCCGCTGCTTCCTCGACCCGCTCTACCTGGCCGTGGAGGAGCTCGAGGGGGCCCGGGAGATGCCCGGCACCGAGGCCCTGGCCGCGGCCGGGCGGTCCCTCAACCGCGAGCGGCGGATCGACCGCGATCGGGTCTGGGACCTGAAATCCGAGGCGCTCGAGAAGCTCTTCGCCGCCTCCTCCGGTCGCCGGGAGGGCCAGCGGGACCTGGATCGCTACCGGCGGGACCGGGGCCGCCCGCTGGCCCTCTACGCCACCTTCTGCGCCCTGGCCGAACGGTACGGGACGGCCTGGCGGGACTGGCCCGAAGAGCTGCGCCACCCGTCCGGGCCGGGCGTGGAGCGCTTCGCCCGTTCCCGGGAGGGAGCCGCCCGGGTGGACTACCACGCCTGGCTGCAGTGGGTCCTGGACGGCCAGGCCGCGGTTGCCGGGGCGGAGCTGGGCCTGGTCGCGGACCTGGCGGTGGGGGTGGACCCCAGCGGAGCGGACTCGTGGATCTGGCAGGACAGCTTCGCCGAGGGGATGACCGTGGGCGCCCCTCCCGATGAGTTCAACACCCTGGGTCAGGACTGGGGCCTGCCGCCATTCGACCCGTGGAGGCTGCGAGCCGGTGGCTACGAGCCGTGGATAGAGGCCCTCCGGGCCGGAATGGCCCACGGCTCCGGGCTGCGCGTGGACCACGTCATGGGGTTGTTCCGGCTGTACTGGATACCAGCCGGGACCGACGCCCGTCGCGGCGTCTACGTCCGCTACCCCCACCACGACATGCTCAACATCCTGGCCCTGGAAGCGCACCGGGCCGGGGCCTACGTGGTCGGCGAGGACCTCGGGACGGTCGAGGACCAGGTGCGGCGGGACCTGGCCGAACGCCAGGTGCTGTCGTACCGGGTGTGGTGGTTCGAGGACCGGGACCCCCGGGACTGGCCGGAGGCGGCCATGGGCGCTCTCACCACCCACGACCTGCCCACGGTCACCGGGGTGCTCACCGGGGCCGACCTCGATGCGCAGCGGCGGATAGGGATGGAGCCCAACGAGGAGTCCTCGGCGGGGCTGCTGCGCAAGCTCCGGGAGCGGACCGGCGCCGGCGAGGGCACTGACCCCGGGGAGGTGATCGCCGCGGTGTACCGCGATCTCGGTCGGGCTCCGTGCGCACTCCTGGTGGCCGCCCTCGATGACGTGCTGGAGGTCGAGGAGCGGCCCAACATGCCGGGGACGACCGACGCCTGGCCCAACTGGTCGATCGCCCTCCCGGCGGCCCTCGAGGACCTGGAGGAGGCCCCGCTGGCGGCCCGCATCGCCGCTGGACTGCGGCGTGACAGCCGCCCGTAGAGTGGGTCCCGTGGACCTCCCCGTCTCACCACCGGTGGCGCCGATGCTGGCCCGCTCGGCGGCGGCCCTGCCCAGCGGCTCCTACCTCTATGAGCCGAAGTGGGACGGGTTCCGCTGCATCGTGTTCCGCGACGGTGACGAGGTGGAGCTCGGCAGCCGCAACGGCAAACCGCTGACGCGCTACTTCCCGGAGATCGTGGACGCCCTCAAGGACAATCTGGCGGACCGGTGCGTGCTCGACGGCGAGATAGTCGTGGCCGGGCCCGACGGGCTGGACTTCGACGCCCTGTCGCAGCGGATCCACCCGGCCACCTCCCGGGTCGAGCTGCTGTCCCGGCAGACCCCGGCCAGTTTCGTGGCCTTCGACGTGCTGGCGGTGGGGGACCGCGACCTGCGCCAGACCCCCTTCGCCGCCCGCCGGGGGGAGCTGGAGGCCCTCCTGGCCGGGGCCCGGGCCCCCGTCCACCTGACCCCGATCACCTCGGACCGGGCGGTGGCGACCGACTGGTTCTCCCGCTTCGAGGGCGCCGGCCTGGACGGCGTGGTGGCCAAGGCCGCCGACCTGGGCTACCTGGCGGATCAGAGGGTCATGATCAAGGTGAAGCACGAGCGCACCGGGGACTTCGTCGTCGGAGGATTCCGCTGGTACTCCGCCGACCGGTCGGTGGTCGGATCGCTGATGCTCGGCCTCTACGACGGCGGGCAGCTGCACCACGTGGGGGTCATCGGCTCCTTCCCGGCCGCCCGCCGCCGGGAGCTGGTGGACGAGCTGGCCCCCTACCGCCACCCCGACAGCCACCCGTGGGCCGACTGGTCCGAGTTCATGGTGGCCGACGGAGGCCGGGCCCCCGGGGCTGCCAGCCGCTGGAACGCCGGCAAGGACCTGAGCTTCGAGCCCCTGCGCCCGGAACTGGTGGTGGAGGCGGCCTTCGAGCACCTGCAGGGCCGGAGGCTGCGTCATACCGCCCGCTTCCGCAGGTGGCGCCCCGACCGGGATCCGCTCAGCTGCACCTACGGCCAACTCGACGTGGCGGTGCCGGCCCTGCTGTCCGATGTGTTCGACGCCCCCGGATCTGTAGCGTAGGGCCGGTGATCGGGGCCGGGGGCGCCAGGTGACGGCGCCGGGGACCAGCAGCGGTCGGGTGCAGAGCGCCGTGCTCGTCCCGGTGCCCGAGGCCGACGCGGTCGTGGGCCGCTGGCGCCACGAGCACGACCCGGTGGCGGCGGCCGGCGTGCCGGCGCACATCACCCTCATAGTCCCGTGGCTGCCGCCCGACGAGATCACCGCCGCGGACCTGGCCGAGCTGGACCGGGAGCTGTCGGACGTCAAGGCGTTCGACTTCGAGCTGACCCGGGTCGACTGGTTCGGTCGGAGGGTGCTGTGGGTGGCCCCCGAGCCGGCCGCCCCGTTCCTCGAGCTCACCAGCCGGCTGGCCGAGCGGTTCGCCACCCCGCCGTGGGAGGACGAGTTCGACGAGATCATCCCCCACCTCACGGTCGCCCACGCCAGCGACGGGGTGGAGCTGGTGCCCATGGCCGCCGACGTGGCCACCCGGCTGCCGGTGAGGTGCCGGGCCGAGGAGGTGTGGGTGATGTGCGGCGGGGGGGAGCGCTGGCAGCTGCGCCACCGGGTCCGCCTGATCGGCTAGCCGGCCACGATGCGCCTGGCCGATCAGGGCCGGCCGGGGCCGATCCCGGCCGGGATCGGCCCCGGCCGGGATCCGGGCGATCAGCCCTGCTCGTGCTCCTGCAGCATCTTGAAGAGGAATCCGGTCTCGTCGTTGGCGCTGGCCGGAACCATGTAGCCGGACTCGTCGCGGATCTCATCCAGGTGGTCCCGGACGTCCTCTACCGACAGGTTGGGGTTGAAGTACCCCCTGGTCATCCCGATGAAGAACCGGGCCACCCGGCCGGCGGCCACGGTGAACACCTCCCCGCTGACCGAGCAGTCCTCCGAGGCCAGCCAGGCCACCACCGGAGATACCAGTTCCGGGTCCAGCTTGGCGGCGGCCGCCCCCATGAGCTCCTCGGTCATCCGGGTCCGGGCGATGGGGGCGATGGCGTTGGCCCGGATGTTGTACTTGGCCCCCTCCTGGGCCAGCACCCGGGTGAAGCCGACCAGGCCCATCTTGGCCGCACCGTAGTTGCTCTGACCGAAGTTGCCGAGCACACCCGACTGGGAGGTGGTGTTGATGATCCGGCCGTAGCCCTGCTCGCGCATCTTCAGCCAGGCCGGCTTGGTCACGAAGAACGCACCCTTCAGGTGCACGTCGAGGACCGGCTCGAGGAGCTCCGGGGTGAGATTGTGGAAGGTCTTGTCCCGCAGGATGCCGGCATTGTTGATGACTATGTCGATCTGTCCGAAGCTGTCGAGGGCCGTCTGGACGATGGCCTCGCCGCCCTCGGGGGTCGAAACGCTGTTGCCGTCGGAGACGGCCTCCCCGCCGGCGTCGCGGATCTCCTGGGCCACGGCCTCGGCCGGACCCTTGTCGGCGCCCTCTCCGCTGACAGAACCTCCGAGGTCATTGACCACGACGCGGGCGCCCCGGGAGGCGAGCAGCAGCGCATGCTGGCGGCCCAGCCCGCCGCCCGCGCCCGTGACGATCGCAACCTTGCCGTCGAAACCTATTTCAGCCATGGGCGGAAACTAGCGCCCGGGGCCGCGGCAGAACGAATCTTGGGGCTGGCCGAGCGCGCCGGGGTAGGCGCCGGGGCTGGAGAACATGTGGCGGCGCCAGCGGTGGGGGGTGGCCAGAGCGGCGCGGGGGTAGTCCTCGAACATCCAGCGGGCGAAGTTGCGCCGGCACCAGTCGCTGGCATCGACGAGGGCCAGAGCCCGGCTCGAACCGGTGGGATGGGCCAGCACCTTGGACAGTGCCTGGGCCAACCGGTCGTCGAGGGCCAGCCCCCAGCGGACCTGTCGGCGGTATCGGACGGCCGCCCGCTCGGGATGGTGCGGTCCGGCCTGGGCTGCGGCCCGGGCGGCCTGCTCGCCGGTCTCGAGGGCCTGGGCGATCCCCTCGCCGGTCATCGGGTCGCACGCCCCGGCGGAGTCGCCGGCGAAGAGGACCCGGCCGCCCAGCGCGTCCAGATGGGCGTCGCCGATCCGGGCGGGTATGGGCCACGCCCGCCACGGGCCGGCCGGGCGGGCGCCGGGCCCCAGCACCTCGGCGATGTGCGGCCGGTCGGTCCAGTCGATGCGCTGACCCTTCAGCCGGGTACCGTCGGCCGTCTGGGACGTTCCCGTGCCGCCGGCTCCCGGGCGCAGGACGCCGTACCCGAAGTTGACCATCCCGTCGGCCAGCGGGAACGACCAGGCGTAGCCGGGCAACATGTCCGGTTCGAACCAGACCCACAGCTTGCGGGCCAGCGGTCCGGTGCCGGTCAGGTACTGGCGCCCGGCCTGCCACTCGCCCAGATACCCGGGGGAGGCCAGCCCCAGCGACCGGCGCAGCGGCGACCACATCCCGTCGGCCGCGATGACGTAGCGGGCGGTGACGGTCCGGCCGTCCTCCAGGGCCAGCCGGACCCCGGTCCCGCCCCCCGCCAGGGTGGCGCCGGTCACCGAGCAGCCCTGCACCACCCGGGCGCCGGACCTCTCGGCCAGATCGACCAGGGCCGCGTCGAGGTCGGCCCGGCGGGCCGAGACCGCGTAGGAGGTCCCGTCGGACGGGAAAGGCAGATGGACCTGCCGCCCGCCCGCGGCCACCACCGTGACGTCGGTCACGGGCTGCCACGACGGCACCCGGGCCGGGTCGAGCCCCAGACGCTGCACCCGTCGCAGAGCCGCCGTGGTCAGGCCGTCCCCGCAGCACTTGTCCCGGGGGAACGTGGCCTTGTCGAACACCGTGACCCGCCGGCCCAGCCGGGCCAGGGTGATAGCGGCGGCGGCGCCGGCCGGGCCGGCGCCGACCACCACCACATCGGCGGAGCGCTCCGATGCGCGGCCCTCGGGGTCCGGTTCCATCACGACATGGTCTCATCGCGTCGGGCCGGTTGGCCAGACGGTCGGGAGCGGGCCCCGGTTCGTCGATGGGCCCCGCCTTCGCTCAACGGTACGGATCGCCGGGGCTTGCCTTTCGCCACAGCGGCCGGACCGCCGGGCCGATCCTTAGGGCATGGCCCCCGGCCCCCGACCGCATCGTCGACATCTCCGCAGCGTGGCGGTCCCGTCGAGCAGAGCTGGCGGGGTGCCGGGCCGCCGCCCCGCCGCCGCAGCCGGTGCCTGGCGAAACCACCGGAGGGCATCCGCGGTCCCCGGCTGCGGGGGCCGGCTCAGCCCGCGGCAGCTCTACAGCTTCGACCTCAACGGCTTCCTGCTCATCGAGGGGGCGCTCGACGGGGCGACCGTGGCCCGCATGCGATCGGTCGTAGAAGCGCAGCGGCCGGCCCAGGCGGTCCGGTCGGTCGCCGGTGAGACGTTCGGCCAGGCCGGCCGGCTGTTCGAATGGGACCACTCGTTCCTCCAGCTGATCGACCACCCCTGGGTGCTGG
>JAKAXN010000587.1 GCA_021816565.1 Actinomycetes bacterium | reverse complement strand
CGACACCCCAACCACCAACCGACACCCACCCCGGCAACCACCGGACCACCATGAGCGGGGCCGGCCACGGCGGCCGCCGGCTGCTCGATGCCCTCCGGGCCCCCTCGGGGACCCCGGTCTGGTGGTGGTCGCCGGCTCAGGGAGTGGCTGCGGCCCCGGGCCGGCAGGGGCGGCAAGCGCCCGGGGCCGCAAGCACCCTCCCAGTGGATCGGCCGTCGATGTTCACGGCGGGGAGGACGGCGGGCCCACCCAATGCACATACAGCACGCCACCGCCCAACGGGCCCTCGCCGGCGAGCTGGACGCGTTCATGGCCGATCTCCGCTCCATGGACGACGACGACCTGCTGGTGCCGAGCCGCTGCCTGGGCTGGAGCCGGTGCGATCTGGCGGCGCATGTGCACATGGGACTGCAGGAGATCCTGCTCGGCGTGCATTCGCCCTCCGCGTCACCGCCCGACACCGACGCTGCCGCCTACTGGCGGGCGGTGCTGGCTACCAACGACGGCGGCGCTAACCGGCTGGACGCCCTGGCGGACGATCTGCGACTCCACGCCGTAGGAGTGGAGTCGCAGATCCCGACCAGGAGCGCGCCGCACGCGAAGAAGAACCCCAGCAGGACCGCCAGGCCCCAGCGCCGGCCCCGGTTGCGCTCACCAGCGTCCTCCTGACGGGTCTACCCGGGCCGGGCGGCCCTCCCGGCCGACACGATACGCCCGGCGGCGGACCTCGGCCGGCCCAGCCCCTCCGCCCGCGGCTAACCGGGCACAGAAAACGCCCCCAGCCGCGGGCGCGGACCGGGGGCGCTTTCCGTCTAGACGCGCGGACGGGGAGAGCGGGGTCCGGGACCTCCCCGCCGCGACGTCACGAACCGGGCCGGCACATTGGGGGCATGCCCGGGGTAGATGAATCCAACCACAAAGTCAGGACTTTTCCAGTGGACAACCCTGGGGATTTAGCAAATCAACCCGATTTCTCTCCGTCCTCTCCGGACTGGCCGGGTTCGCGGGGTCCGATGGCTTCCGGTTTGCCCACTGCCCGGATGGGCAAGTGAATTCGCTGTGACCTTCGGTGGCGCTGAGGGCGGTTGGTGGACGGGTGGGGAGGCCACGCTCCCGGCCGGGGGGATGTGATGACCGAGGTGGTGGTCATGGTCGGCCTGCCGGGGTGCGGGAAGTCAGCCTGGGTGAAACGTCACCTGGCCGCCAGCCATGTGGTGGTGAGCCGGGACCTGTGGCCCAACGCCCTCCGCCGGGACCTGCGCCGGCGCCGGGCCATAGGCGACGCCCTGGCCGACGGGCTCGACGTGGTGGTGGACGACATCAACCCCTCCCCCCTGGAGCGGGCTCCGGTGATCTCCATCGCCCGCGAGCACGGGGCCCGGGTGCGGGCCGTGTACATCGACCGGCCCCTGCGGGAGTGCCTGGAGCGCAACGCCGCCCGCTCCGGGCCCGCCGCGGTGCCGGTGGCCGGGGTGCTGGCCGCCGCCCGGAGGCTGGTGCGGCCCACCCCGGGGGAGGGCTTCGACCAGGTCGACACCGTGGAGGAGCCCGACGAGGCAGGCACCGTCGAGGAGCCCGACGACTCCGTGGCCACCCTGCCCCCCGGCAGCTGACACCCCCGGAGCGACGGCGAAGGGGGCCGGGGAGAGGCCCGGCGCCCTACAGGTCGGGCATCTCCGCCGCGGTGCCGATGGCGATGTGGGGGGAGGCGGCCGGGTCCATCCAGGCCAGCACCGCGTCGAGCTGCCCGGCCGGCAGGGCCACGCAGCCGGCGGTGTAGCCGGCGGTGGTGTCGTCGTGGAGGAACACCCCCGACCCGATGGGGTTCGAGGTGGGCGGCGGGTTGAAGTCGATCACCGCGAAGTGCTGGTAGGCGACCGTCTCGGTCCACAGGGCCTCGCTGTCGCCGCCGAAGGGCGGGGTGGTGTTGCACGCCACGTGGACGAACTGGTTGTACTGCGGGGTGCCGGGCTGCTCGTCCCACCAGTCGCCGCAGACCAGCTGGTGGTAGCTGTAGCGGCTGTTGGGCACCGCCGACGACAGGCCGTACATGGTCGACTCGAACCCGTACAGACCGGTGGGGGTGGAGCCGTCGCCTTCCCGGCGGTGGTCCTCCAGGTTGGCCCCGTTGGCCGGGTCGTAGCCCACCTCGGCGGTGTAGGGGAACGCGGCCTGGCCGGCCAGGGCGGCCGGCAGCCAGCACCCGTCGGAGCGGCGCGACCAGGCGGTGAGCAGTGCGTGGACGCTGCCGGTGTAGCTGCCCTCGACGGTGATCAGCTGCGAGCCGCCGCCGGTTCCGGCCATCAGGTTGGGGTCGGCGCCGAGGGCGGAGCTGTTGATCGGGCAGGCGGCGCTGCCGTAGTCGGGGGCGTCGCCGAAGGTGAACACCTGCCCGTACTCGTCGACCAGGGTGTAGCCGCCGCCGTCGGGGGTGGTGCCGAGGCCGACCACCGGGTAGGCCGGCGGGTCGGCGCCCAGGCTGCCGTAGAAGCGGGCGTCGCCGAAGCTGAACACCCCGCCGTCGGCGGCCACCAGGTCGTAGCCGCCGCCGTCGGCCGACGGGGACATGGCCACCACCGGCCGGTCGAGGCGGACCCCTCCGGTGGAGCCGTGGAAGGCGGCGTCGCCGAAGTTGAAGATCCCCCCGTCGGCGGCGACCAGCCAGTAGCCGCCGCCGTCGGCGGTGGCCGCCATGCCCACCACCGGCTGGTCGAGGCGGATACCGCCGGTGGAGCCGAAGAAGCGGGCGTCGCCGAAGCTGAACACCCCGCCGTCGGCGGCCACCAGCCAGTACCCGCCGCCGTCGGGGGTGACGGCCATGGCCACCACCGGCTGGTCCAG
>JAKAXN010000586.1 GCA_021816565.1 Actinomycetes bacterium | reverse complement strand
CCGATCTCCGGGCGGTCGGAGTCGGCCCCGCCGAGTGCGCCGTCGTCGTGGAGCACGGCGCCCCACGCTTCCCACGCCGCGGCGAAGCGCCGGCTGCGCAGCTGGCGCCTCATCTCGGCGAAGGCGGCGGCCCGATGACCAGCCAGCATCTCCTCCAGCGGCTTCAGGTCGGCGGCCATGGACGCCGGCACCGGGGATGCCATGACGGGCCAGTCGTGGAGGAGGACATCGAGATCGCGGGTGGGGCCGGTGATCTCCTGCATCCAGCGCAGATCGGCACGCGACCGACGGGCCGCCTCCGGCTCCAGCACGGCGCGCATCTCCTTGAGCACCGAGCGGGTCCGCCGGACGGCGACGCGCAGGTCGTGCAGGAACTCCGGGTCGAGGTCGTCGACGGTCCCGGCCAGGTTGGCCTCGACGATCTCGGCCAGCCGCCGGCAGACGGCGACCATGGCGGCACCGGCCGGCATGGCCGGGTCCAGTGCCACCTTGACCTCTGACGACACGCCCCGCGGGTTCAGCCCGGCCGCCGCGCAGGCCTCGTCGGCCAGCGTCTCCGAGACCGCCTTCAGGCCGGCCCGCCCGGTGAGCACGTCCCGCACCCGGGCGAAGTCCCGGTCGTACCCGAGCACCGGCAGGATCCGCAGGCGGGGCGCCAGATCCCGCTGAGAGCCGCCCGCCAGCACCACGGTGTCCTCCCGGAGCAGCCGGACCACCGTCTTGGCGTCACGGTTGCACACGTTGAGCGCCTGCGAGCGCACCCGCACCCGCACCCTGGGAAGCATGGCCCGCTCCTCCAGCACGGCCTCCAACCGGCTGCGGGCCGGGGCCGGCTGCACTTCGCCGGCCAGGATCCGCTCCGCCCGCCGAGGCCGGGCGGTGGCCGTCAACTGGCCGTCGGGCGGGCAGTCGAGGACCAGCGTGACGGCACCGTTGGCGGCCCGGGACTCCCGCCAGGCCGTCCATCCCCGGGCCCGCAACCGCCCGTCGAAGCTGTCGAGCAGCACCCGGTCGGCGGCGCCGGTCGCTCCGGCGTGCACCGGCATGGAGCGGCCCAGCGCCCTCAGCACCGACTCCATGTCCGCCTCGGGGGGCAGGGCCAGCTCGACCGGGGCGGGGGTGCGCACCGGCAGATTCTTCCAGACCGGGGCCGGCCCCGGCTGTGGTCAGGCCCCCCCGGACACCAGCCGGTCCCGGCCCTCCCAGTAGGGGGCCCGGAGCTTGAACTTCTGCAGCTTGCCGGTTGCGGTGCGCACGAGGCTTTCGCGCATCTCCACCGAGGTTGGGCACTTGTAGTGGGCCATCCGGCTCCGGGCGAACTCGATGAGGTCGGCTTCGCTGGCCTGCGCCCCCGGCCGGAGGACCACCAGCGCCTTGACCGTCTCACCCCACCGGTCGTCGGGGACACCGATCACCGCCACCTCGGCTACTGCGGGATGCTGGTAGAGGCAGTCCTCCACCTCGATCGACGAGACGTTCTCCCCGCCGGTGATGATGACGTCTTTCTTGCGGTCGGAGATGACCAGGTACTGGTCGTCGGTCACGTACCCGCCGTCGCCGGTGTGGAACCACCCGTCGACCAGGGCCCGGGCGCTCTCCTCAGGCTGGTTCCAGTAACCCTCGAAGACGTGGTTGCTGCGGGCCAGCACCTCGCCCTCGCCGTCGGTACGCACCCGCACCCCGACGGCCGGGACCCCGGCGCGCGACAGCAACTGGGCCCGCTCGGACGGCTCCATGCCGTCCCACTCGGAGCGGGCCCGGTTGATGGTGAGGAGCGGGGACGTCTCGGTGAGGCCGTAGATCTGGATGAACTCCCAGCCCAGGTCGGTCCCCACCCGCTCGATGATCTTCGACGGGGGCGGAGCTCCGGCCACGACGATGCGGACCCGGTCCCGGCCCGGAACCTCCTCACCCCGGCCCTGGCGGGCGGTGGCGGCGTCGAGGACGGCGGCGACGACCGCCGGGGCGCCGCACATGAGGGTCACCTCGTGCTCGTCGATCCGGCGCAGGATCTCCTCGCCGTCGATCTTGCGCTGCACTACCTGCTTGCAGCCCATGGCTGTGACCGCGTAGGGCATCCCCCAGCCGTTGCAGTGGAACATCGGCAGGGTGTGCAGGAACACGTCACGATCGGTGACCGCGGTGTGCCAACCGAAAATGGAGGCGTTGAGCCAGCAGTTGCGGTGGGTCAGCTGCACGCCCTTCGGGCGGGCGGTGGTGCCGCTCGTGTAGTTGATGCTGAGCGTGGCGTTCTCGTCGGGTTCCCACTCCGCCGGGTTCCGCCCGGCCGGGGCCGGGGCGAACAGCTCCCGGTCGGCTACGCCGTCGAGCAGTATCCGCTCCTTGGCGGTGACCGAGCTGAGCGGCTCGTCCACCTCCGGGTCGACCAGCAGGACCGAGGCCCCTGAGTGGTCCACGATGTACTGGATCTCCTCGGCGTTGAGCCGGTAGTTGACCGGCACCAGCACCCGGCCCCAGGCGCTGACCCCGAAGTAGGAGATCATGAAGCGGCTGGCATTGGGGCTGACTATCGCCACCCGCTCACCGTGGTGGACCCCCATGTCCTCGAGGGCCAGGGCCATCCCCCGGGCCCGGGCGCCCAGCTGCTCGTAGGTGATGGCACCGAGGGATCCGGGGGTGCCGGGTTCGTCGACCACGGCGGTGCGGGCTCCGTAGACGGTCACCGCCCGGTCGAGGAAATCGCCGATGGTCAGCGGCACTTGCATGAGGGTCCCCCTCCGAGTTCCGACGGGTCCGGCGCCGTCGCGCCGGGTGCGGTCACAACTCTGGCACAGGAGCGGGCCTATGACCGCGTGGTGGTGGCCTCCTGGGCGGAGCCGGGGGGC
>JAKAXN010000585.1 GCA_021816565.1 Actinomycetes bacterium | reverse complement strand
GGCCTCGGTGCGCACGGCGAAGTGGACTATGTCGCCCTCCTGGCCGACCAGGCCGGGTCCGGCCAGCCGGGCCCGGCCGCCCCGGGTGACCATGACCGGCCGGTAGCGGTCCGCCTCCGCCAGCTCCGACAGCGGGCGGCCGCACAGCTCCTCGGGGAGGGGGTACTCCACCAGGTTGATCTCGCCGGTCGGGTCGGTCCAGGAGGAGGCGACCTCGTCGGGGATCAGCCGGCGGGCCACCTGGTCGACGGTCCAGCTCACGGTGGCCACCGTGGCGATTCCCAGCCGCTGGTAGATGACCGCCCGGCGGGGATCGTAGATGCGGGCCACCACGTGGCCCACCTCGAAGGTCTCCCGGGCAATGCGGGCGGTGAGGATGTTGGTGTTGTCCCCGCTGGTCACCGCGGCGACCGCCCCGGCCCGCTCGATCCCGGCCCGCTTCAGGTCGTCGCGGTCGAAGCCGAAGCCCACCACGGTCTGGCCGTCCCAGGGTTCGGGGAGCCGGCGGAAGGCCGTCTCGTTCTTGTCGATCACCGCCACGGTGTGGCCCTCGCGCTGCATGCGGGCGGCCAGCTCGCTGCCGACGCGCCCACAGCCCACCACGATCACGTGCACGACCGGCCACCTCCAGAGGCCACAGGGTCCACTGCCAAATCAGATCCTTCGTCCGGGCAAATCAGATCCTTCGTCCGGGCCCGCTCGGGGCGCCCACGATGACTCGAGTCCCCGAGCCTGTCAGGCCGGCCTGCGCCGGCTCCTCTTCTGCTCCAGGAAGTCCACGAGAACGTAGTCGCCCAGGGTCTCGGGGGTGGTGTAGAAGGCCCGGCCCCGGTTGAGCTGGGTGATCTTCTCGACGAAGCTGCGCAGGTAACCCGTGGCGTCCAGCATGAAGGTGTTGATGCGGATCCCCTCCCGGGTGGCCCTCACCACCTCGTCCAGGGTGACCCGCACCGTCTCGGGGGCCGGCGGGTAGCTGAAGAACGGTTCGCCCCCCGGCAGGATGTGGGCCGTGGGCTCGCCGTCGGTGATCATGATCACCTGCTTGGTGCCGCTCTGGCGGGCCAGCATGCGCCGGGCCAGCAGCAGGGCGTGCTGCATGTTGGTGCCGTAGGTATAGTCCCACGACACCTCCGGCAGCTGCTGCGCCTTCAGCTCCCGGGCCAGCTCGCCGAAACCCACCAGCCCGAGGTAGTCGCGGGGGAACTGGCTGGTGATCAGGGAGTGCAGGGCCATGGCGACCTTCTTGGCGGCCAGGAAGTTGCCCCGCATGGGCATCGACAGGGACAGGTCGACAGCGAGCACGGTCGAGGTCGAGGTGAGCGACTCGGTGCGCTCCACCTCGAAGTCCTCGGGGGACAGGCGCACCGGCGTGCCGGTGCCGCTGCGGGCCACGGCGTTGCGCACCGTCCGCTCGATGGAGAGATTGAACGGGTCGCCCCACTCGTAGGCCTTGGTCTCGAAGTTCCGCTCGTGCCCGACGCCGACCCGGTCGGCGACGTGGCGGCCCATGCGATCCTTGATCAACCGGGAGAAGAGATCGGACAGGGCGTTCTGACCGATCTTCCTGATTCCCCGGGGGGTCAGCTCCAGGCGGCCCTCCCGCTGGTCCATGAGGCCGGCCTCGGTGAGCTGGCGCGCCATCTTGGCCAGCTGCTCCAGGGAGCGGGCCGCGTCCTCTCCGAGCAGCTCGGCGGCCCGCTCGATGTCCACCTCGGCCAGGGCGCCCGGATTCGAGGCGGTGGACATCATCTGCTCCAGCCGGTCGAGGTCGCCCAGCTGGTTCATGACGGCGGCCGCCTCGGCGAAGCCGAGGGGGTCGCTCCCGCTGAAGTCGTACTGGCGCTCCCACCCGGCCTGCGGGAAAGCCTGGCGCAGGTTGCCCCCGAGGCGCTCGACCTGCCACCTCAGGTCCATGTCCTCCAGGAGGGAATCGGCCAGCTGCTGCAGCTGGGCCCGCTGCTCGGGGGTCATCGAGTTGAGCAACTGCTGCATGGCGGCCATCTGCTCGGCCATCTGCTCGAGCAGCTCGTCGAGGGTCTGGGGGTTGCCGGGGAACATGTCCCCGAAGCGGTCCATGAACTCCTGGAACATCCGCTCGGTGTCCCCACCGGCGGCGCGGGTCTCGAGCATGCGGTTCAGCTCGTTGAACATGTCCTTCATCCGCTGCAGGGATTCCGGGGACATGTCCGACATGGCCGACGACATCTGGTTGAAGTAGCTCTGCATCAGCTGCGAGCGCAGCTGGTCCATCAACTCGTCGAAGGCCTCCCGGGCCTGGCTGCTCACCCAGTCGTACTCCTGCAGGGACTGCACCTGCCCGGCCAGGTCGGGGGGCAGCAGGTCGAGCGCCATGCGCCTCTCGGCCGCGACCTGGTCGGTGATCTCGGACCGGCGCTGGTCCCCCGACCGGCCGGCCTCCTCGACCAGCTCGTCGATCCCGGACCGCTCCTGCTCGAGGATCCCCCGCAGGCGCTCCGCGATGTCCTCGTAGGGGCCGCCGAGATCGTGGCGCTGGAGCATCTCCTTGCGCCGCTCCCGCAGCCGCTCCAGCATCTCCCGCATCCCCGCTATCCGCTCTCCGTTGCGGTCGGTGAAACCCCGCTGGAGGAGCCGCTGGAGCGCCTGGTTGAGATCTCCGTGGAAGAGCAACTCGTCGGTCAGCTCGGCGAACACGTCATCCGCGTCGAAGTCGAAGCCGACCTGGGTCCCGTCCCAGCGGGAGTAGCGGAAGTGGGCCATCGGCTACACGCTACGGCGCGCCGGGCAGGAACCGCACCGGCTTCGGTCGGCCGTCTCTACCGGGCCCGGTAGGTGGCCCGGTTGCCGGCGGCGTCCTTGTTGAGCCGC
>JAKAXN010000584.1 GCA_021816565.1 Actinomycetes bacterium | reverse complement strand
ATGTACCACCAGGGGTGCACCAACGTCACCCGCATGGACTACCTGGCCCCGTTCTTCAACGAGCTGGGGTTCTGCCTGAGCGTGGAGAAGCTGCTCGGGGTGGAGATCCCGGCCCGGGCCACCTGGATCCGGATGCTCATGAGCGAGCTCAACCGCATCAGCTCCCACTTCCTGTGGCTGGCCACCAACAGCGCCGACATCGGGGCCATCAACATGCTGGTCTACGGCTGGCGGGAGCGGGAGATGGTGCTGGCCTTCTTCGAGAAGGTCACCGGCCTGCGCATGAACCACAACTACTTCCGCCCGGGCGGGGTGGCCGCCGACCTGCCCGACGGCTGGCGCGACGACGTGCTGGCCCTGTGCGAGGCCATCCCCAAGCGGATGGACGAGTACGACCGGCTGCTCACGGGCCAGCCCATCCTGCAGAACCGGCTCCAGGGGGTCGGCCCCCTCGACGCCGATGAGGCCATCGGCCTGGGCATCACCGGGCCGCTGCTGCGCTCCACCGGGGTGGCCTGGGACCTGCGCCGGGACTCCCCGTACCTGGCCTACGACGAGGTGGACTTCGACGTCATCGTCGGCACCAACGGGGACTGCTGGGACCGCTACGCCATCCGGTTCAACGAGATCCGGGAGTCGGTGCGCATCCTCCGCCAGATCTGCGACCTGATGCCCTCCGGCGACTACCGGGTGCAGGACAAGAAGGTGACGCCACCGCCGCGCAACCGCATCGACGAGTCGATGGAGGCCCTCATCCACCACTTCAAGCTCTACACCGAGGGCTTCCGCATCCCGCCCGGCGAGGCCTACGTGCCGGTGGAGAGCCCCCGGGGGGAGAGCGGGTGCTACATAGTCTCCGACGGGACGGCCAAGCCCTACCGGATGCACATGCGCTCGGCCAGCTTCGCCAACCTGCAGTCGATGGCCCCCATGGCCCGCGGCGGACTCATCGCCGACGCCATCGCCATCGTCTCGACCATCGACCCGGTCCTCGGGGACGTGGACCGGTGAGAGCGCTGTCATCCGCCGTGTCGGGCGCGGGTTGGACCGTTGAGGTTCCCATGGGCAAGGATCGAGCGTGCCTCGGCTGAACCCGGACAACCTGCAGCGGGCGCGCGACCTCATCGCCGTGTACCCCGAGCCGCGCTCGGCTCTCATCCCCATCCTCCACGTCCTGCAGGAGCAGGACGGCTACCTGAGCGAGGACGGCATGGACCACGTCGGTGAGCTGCTCGGGCTCACGGCCGCCGAGGTGCGCGGTACGGCGTCGTTCTACGACATGTTCCACTTCGAGCCGGTGGGCAAGTACCTGGTGGCGGTGTGCACGAACATCGCCTGCATGCTCCAGGGCGCCTACCGCCTGCTCGAGCACGCCGAGGAGCGACTCGGAGTTGCCCCCGGGGGGACCACCAGCGACGGGATGTTCACCCTCGAGGACGCCGAGTGCCTGGCCCTGTGCGGCAACGCCCCGTGCCTCACGGTCAACTGGCGGTTCTTCGGGGACGTGGACCTGGATCGCTTCGACGGCCTCGTCGAGGATCTGCGCTCCGGGCGCATGGACGACGAGGTCCCGCCCCACGGCACCCTCAGCCGGGTGCGAAGGTCCGTGGGCCTGGAGGCCACGCCGGTCCACCTGGCGGCCGACGCGACCGCTGATGGCAACCGGGCGGAGACGGCGGCGGCCCCCGCGGGACAGACCGCCGGCGGCCAGGATGCCCGAGTCGCCGCCGGCACCGGGCTCGACCTGTCCACCAAGCGCACCACCGCCGCCACAGACGTGGTGGACGCCGCCCACCTGGAGGGCAAGTAGAAGTGCCCCTGACCGACGCCCCCAAGATCGTCACCCGCCGCCTGCACCAGCCCCGTTCCTGGACGCTGGAGTCCTACCTGGCCGACGGCGGCTACCAGGGTCTGCGCAAGGCCCTCACCATGACCCCGCAGGAGATCCACGACTCCGTCAACACGGCCAACATCCTGGGCCGGGGCGGGGCCGGCTTCGAGGCCGGACGCAAGTGGGGCATGCTCCGCAAGGCCTCGCCGGTCTACCTGACCATCAACGGTGACGAGAGCGAGCCGGCCACCTTCAAGGATCACGCCCTGATCGAGGGTGATCCCCACCAGCTGATCGAGGGCGCGGTGATCTGCGCCTATGTGATCGGCGCGTCGCAGGTGTTCCTCTACGTCCGGGGGGAGTTCCCCCTGGCCATAGAGCGGCTGCAGTCCGCGCTCAACGAGGCCTACGCCTACGGCGCGGTCGGGGAGCGCATCTTCGGCAGCAGCTTCTCCGTGGACGTGGTCGTGCACCCCGGTGCCGGCGCCTACATCTGCGGCGAGGAGACCGCCCTGCTGGAGAGCCTGGAGGGCAAGCGGGGCTATCCCCGCATCAAGCCGCCGTTCTTCCCGGCGGTGATGGGCCTCTACGGCGCCCCGACCATCGTCAACAACGTGGAGACGGTCTCCAACCTGCCGTGGGTCATCCTCAACGGCGGTGAGGACTTCGCCGCCCTCGGCGAGGGCCGCTCGAAGGGGACCAAGCTGCTGGCCCTGGCCGGCCACGTCAAGCGCCCCGGCAATTACGAGCTGGAGTGGGCCAAGGTCACCTTCCGGGACCTCATCTTCGACCCCCGCCTCGGCGGTGGCATCCGTGATGACAACGACCTGAAGGCCATCATCCCGGGCGGGGTCTCCTCGCCGTGGATCGGCCCCGAGCACCTCGACGTGTCCCTCTCCAACGAGGCTATCGCCGGCATCGGCTCCATGGCCGGTTCCGGGTCGGTCATCCCGATGGACCACACGACCTGCATGGTGCGCGCCGCCTGGCGGATCGTGCGGTTCTTCCACCGGGAGTCGTGCG